>CACOED010000019.1 GCA_902626245.1 uncultured Pelagibacteraceae bacterium
ATTTTCTCTTAATGAGTCAATAGGAGGATTTGTAACTTGACTAAAATTTTGTCTAAAAAAATGATACAAAGGTCTATACCTATCAGATAGAACAGCAAGCGGAGTATCATCTCCCATAGAACCAACTGCTTCTTTAGCGTCCTCTACCATTGGATGAAGAATCATTTCAAGGTCCTCAATACTTAATCCAAAAGCATATTGTCTTTTTCTTAAATCTGAACCAGAAAAAATAAATTTTTCTTTATCAATTTTAATTTTTTTATCTAAATCAACTATTTGACTATTAAAATGTTTAAATTCTTTTGCTAAATAATTTTTAATTTCGCTATTGCTAAAAACCTTTCCCTTGTTTATTCTTATCCCAATAATTTCACCAGGCCCCAACCTTCCTTTGGAAATAATTTTTTTTTCATCTAATTCAATCATTCCAGTTTCAGAACCTGCAAAAAGAAGATTATCTTTTGTAATAGTATATCTTAAAGGACGAAGACCATTTCTATCGTTAGCTACGATTGCCCATTCATTATCTGTAGCAGCTATTGCTGCTGGACCGTCCCAAGGTTCCATAGTGCTATTTAAAAAATTAAATAACCTTTGATGATCTCTAGGTAAAATTTTACTTTTTTTAGACCATGCGTCTGGAATTAACATTAACTTTGCTAAAGGTGCAGACTGTCCTGAAATATTTAATAATTCAAAAACATTATCTAATGCTGCTGAATCAGAGGCACCTGGTTGTATTACTGGTTTTAAATTCTCTATATTCTCAAATAGTTGACTCTCCATTTCATCTTCATGAACCTTCATCCAGTTACAATTTCCCCTAAAAGTATTTATTTCACCATTGTGAGCAATGGCTCTAAAAGGCTGCGCTAAATCCCAACTTGGAAATGTATTTGTAGAAAATCTTTGATGAAAAATTGCATATCTTGATATAAATCTTTCATCATTTAGATCAGGATAAAAATCGGATAATGCCTCAGCTAGAAACATGCCTTTATAAATTATCGACTTAGAACTTAAAGAACATATATAAAATCCCTCTATGTTTTTTTTTATAATTTCATTTTCAATTTTTCTTCTAATCTCATAAAGTTTTCTTTCTAAATCCTTGTCTACTAATTTTTTATCGTTATGCTTAAAAAGTATTTGCGTAATTTCAGGTCTGTTACTATTTGCTTTGTCTCCCAAAACCCTGGTATTTATTGGAACTTGTCTCCATCCATAAATTTTAAAATTTGATTTAGTAAGTTCTCTTTCAACGATAGTCTTACAACTTTCTTGAACACTAAAATTATCTCTAGGCAAAAAGATCATTCCAACACATATTTCAGAATTATCGTGTTTATGTCCTTTTGTTTCTATCTTTTCTTCGAAAAAATCATAAGGAATTTCAACATGAATTCCTGCTCCGTCTCCTGTCTTGCCGTCAGCATCAACTGCTCCTCTGTGCCATACGGCTTTTAGAGCCTCAATTCCGTACTTTACAATCTTTCTTAATCTTTTCCCATCTGTAGAAGCAACTAAGCCAACTCCACATGCATCATGTTCCATACTTTTTGAATAAACAAAATTTTTTTCTAAAATTTTTAAATTTTTTTTATAATTTTTCATCATGCAACTTTTGCTTTTTTATTTTCCTTCATTTCTAAGAATTTTTTAATAGATATTGCCGCTTCTCTACCATCTCTAATAGCCCAAACAACTAAAGAGGCTCCCCTTATGATATCTCCCGCTGCAAATACTCCTGGTAGATTTGTTTCCATTGTATCAAAATCGACTTTTATTGTTCCCCATTTACTAACTTTTAAATCTTTATCTTTAAAAAGATTAGGAATATCCTCAGGATCAAATCCAAGAGCTTTAATTATGATATCTGCTCTTAAATTAAATTCTGAATTACTTTCTATAATTGGTTTCCTTCTTCCACTTTCATCAGGGTCACCAAGTTTCATTTTATCAACCAATACATTTTCAATTTTATTTGTTCCTATAAATTTTTTTGGGCTTGATAGCCAAACAAATTCAACACCTTCTTCTTCTGCATTTGAAACTTCTCTTGCGGAGCCTGGCATATTTTCTCTATCTCTTCTATATAAACATTTTACTGATTTAGCGTTTTGTCTAATTGAAGTTCTAACACAGTCCATTGTTGTATCACCACCACCGATGACAATAACATCTTTTCCCTCTGCATTGAGTTTACCATTGTCAAATTGTTTTACTTTATCTCCTAAACCTTTTCGATTTGATGCAGTTAAAAATTCCATTGCTGGAAAAATATTTTCTAAATTAGAACCTGGAATTTCTATTTCTCTCGCTTTATAAACTCCTGTAGCAATAAGAATTGCATCGTGTTTTTCTCTTAATTCATTAAGTGTTTTATTTTTTCCAACTTCAAAATTTTGAATAAATTTAATTCCTCCTTTTTTTAAAAGATTTGTTCTTCTTTCAACTACAAATTTTTCTAATTTAAAGTTAGGAATTCCATAAATAAGTAAACCTCCTGGTCGATCGTATCTATCATAAATTATTACTTGATAGCCTTCTTTTCTCAATTGCTCGGCACAAGCAAGACCAGCTGGTCCTGCACCTATTATTCCTACTGATTGCTTTTTCTCTATTCTAACCTTTATAGGTTCAACCCACTTTTTCTCCCACGCGTTTTCAGTTATAAATTTTTCTATTGATCCTATTGTGACTGTGCCGTGTCCTGATTGCTCAATAACACAATTTCCCTCACATAATCTATCTTGAGGACAAATTCTTCCACAAACCTCAGGCATATTATTAGTGCTTTGGGCTAATTCATAAGCTTCTTTTAGTCTTCCCTCTGCAGTAAGTTTTAACCAATCAGGTATGTTGTTACTTAAAGGACAATGTACTTGGCAAAAAGGTACTCCACATTGTGAACATCTGCTTGATTGTTCTTTGGCTTTTTCATTTATGAATTCTCTATAAATTTCATTAAAATCTTCCTTACGTTCTAAGACTTCTCTTTTAGGTGGGTTTTGCTGACCTAATTTTACAAATTTTAGCATTTTATCTGTCATATTTAGATTAAACATATAGCATAATTTATCAGGACAAATAGATAAATAGGTCATAAATACTGACTAATAAATCAATTATTTACCATATTTACTAAGGTTTTTAATTAAACTGCATCTCTGTTATGCGTTCAAGGAAATGCTTTATTTTTCATTTATTTTGTTTAGGAAAAATTAATCAAAATGATTTCGAACTTTTTAGAAATACTTATCTTATCTATTATTCAAGGAATTTCAGAATTTTTACCAGTTAGTTCCTCAGCACATTTAATAATATTTTCAGATATAATTGATTTTTCAAATCATTCTATAATTTTTGATATTGGATTACATTTAGGTTCATTAATTGCGATAGTGTTTTACTTTAGAAAAGAATTATCCAATATTTTAAATAATAAAAAATTATTAAATTTACTGTTAATTGGTTCAATTCCTCTAATACTAGTTGGATATATTTTTTATTCAACAGGTCTAATCAATTCACTCAGAAATTTAAAAATAATAGCATGGACTACATTGATTTTTGGTATTTTATTATATTTTTCAGATAATTTTAATGTAAAAAAAAATATAGATAAGGATTTAACAATTAAAAATATTTTTATTATTGGATTGTTACAGGCTTTTGCGATTATACCTGGTGTAAGTAGAGCTGGGATAACAATAACAGCTAGCAGGTTTTTAAGTTTTGATAGACATGATTCTACAAAAATATCTTTTTATTTGTCAATACCAGCATTATTGGGAGCAAGTGTTCTCTCTATAAAAGATGCTATAAATGAAAATATAGAATTTAATTTTTTACTTATAATTTCAATTATATTATCTTTTATTTTTTCATTTCTAACGATTAAATATTTTTTAATTTATACAAAAAAATTTTCTTTGAAATTTTTTGTAATTTATAGAATTATTTTATCTGTTATAATTTTCTCAATTATTTATTATTAGTTTTTTTCAATTCAGGTAATATTTGTGAAAAAATAACACCAATAAGAATGAATAGGCAACCTATAATATTATTAATCTCAAGAAATTGATTTAAAATAAACCAAGCCGCTACAGCTGCAAATACACTTTCAAGAGAAAAAATTATTGCTGAAGGCGATGGAGCAATATTTTTTTGAGCATAGATTTGCAATGTAAAAGCAATTCCACCCGATAATACACCGGCATAAATTATTGAGACTGACTCATTTAAAATATTCACTAAAGATATATCTTCAAAGAAGAAACCAAAAAAAAATGAAAATGAAGATACTACCAGTGCTTGCAGGGCTCCAAAAAATAGCGGTATATCAAAAACTTTTATAAATTTTCCAATAAAAATTATATGAAGAGACCAAAAAAATGCACATAATATAACTAGACTATCACCAAATCTTACCTCTGCATTAGTAAAGTCACTTAATAAATAAACTCCAGCTACACATAGTGTTGCAGATGGCCATATACTCCAGTGTATTTTTTTTTTGTAAAATATAAAAAGAATAATTGGAACCATCGGTACATAAAAAACAGTAAAAAATGCTGCATTAGCAATATCAGTATAAAGAAGAGCAGCTTGCTGTACAAAAGTGCCTAAAAATAAAAATAAACCAATCCAAAAAAGAAGTTTAAAAAATTCAACTTTATTACTATTAATTTGCTTAACTATTTTTGAATTTTCAAAAATAAGTGCAATTGGTATTATAGATAAAAATCCAATTAAAAATCTTGCTCCATTAAATGTAAGAGGTCCTATTTTATCCATCCCTGTATCCTGAGCAATAAACGTTGTTCCCCAAATAAATGTACAAAGTAAAGCACTAACTAGTGATAAGGATTTAGACATATGCAAAGTTAAAAAGCCAAATTATAGGCAAAATTTTTTCCTAAATTTTCTTTTAATGAATTACAAAACTTGGCTGCTTCTGCTCCATCTATAATTCTATGGTCATATGAAAGGGATATTGGCAAAACTGTTCTTGCAAGAAACTTATCCTTTATAAAAATTTGTTTTTTATAAGATCTACCAATACCAAGAATTGCAACTTCAGGAAAATTTATTATAGGTGTAAAATAAGTACCACCAATGCCGCCAAGGCTTGTTATTGTTATAGATCCTCCAAAAAATTCTTTTTTATTTATTTTTAAATTTCTACTAAGCTCACTTACATTTTTTAGCTCTTCAGCAATTTCTTTAATTTTCTTTTGATCTACATTTCTTATTTTTGGAACCATTAAGCCATGCTCTGTATCAACAGCAATACCAATATGAAAATATTTTTTTAAAGTAATTTTTCCCTCTCTAATATTATCAATAGAAGAATTAAATGTAGGAAACTTTTTTAAATTATTAGTTAGTGCTTTTGCTATAAAAGCAAGAGGAGTAATTTTCATTTTATCTCCAGAAACTGGGTCTGTTAATTTTGTTCTGAAATCTTCTAGTTCAGTTATATCTGCTTCATCATGATGAGTAACATGTGGGATTGTGTTCCACGAATTTGTAAGATGTGGGGCAGCCAATCTTTTTACTCTAGACATGTCAGTTATCTCAATATCTCCAAAATCAGAGTGATTAAATTCAGACTTTAATTTAATCTCTTTTTTTGTTTGAGATTTATTTAAATTTTTATTTACAAAATTTTTTACATCATCTTCGGTTATTCTTCCTAATCTTTCTGATCCTTCAATTTCAGTTATATTTGCTCCAAGTTCTCTAGCAAATTTTCTTACTTTAGGTGTGGCAAATATTTTTTTATTTTCTGACATAATTTATAGTTTTGTAGGGATTGTTTTATTTGGGTCAATATTATATTTTTTTATAGCTTCATTTGCATATTTTGATGGTATTAATTGTTCTTTAGCTAAGACACTTAGAGAATAAGCCACAATATGTTCTTTATCAACTTCAAAAAACTTTCTTAAATTTTTTCTAGTATCACTTCTTCCATATCCATCTGTGCCAAATGAGTAAAAACTTTTTCTAATGAAAGGTCTAATTTGATCTGAATTTAACCTTATATAGTCTGAAGCTGAAACTATTGGCCCCTCAGTTGAAGAAAGACACATTTCTATGTGGCTTTTTTTATTTTTTTTATCTGGATTAAGTAAATTATATCTTTCTACCTCTATGGCTTCTTTTCTAAGCTCGTTATAACTTGTAACACTCCATACATCGCTATCTATTTTATAATCTTTTTCTAATATTTCTGCGGCAGCAATAATTTCTCTTAGAATGGCTCCGGACCCTAATAATTGAATTTTAGTTTTTTTATTTTTATTAAATTCTTTAAATTTGTACATACCTTTTAAGATATCTTCCTCTATGTTTTTTTCTTTTGGTATCTCAGGATGAGTATAATTTTCATTCATTGTAGTAATATAATAAAAAATATTTTCTCTCTTTTCATACATTCTCCTTAAACCTTCCCTGAAAATTACAGCTAACTCGTAAGAAAAAGTTGGATCATATGAAATACAATTTGGTACTACGGAAGACAATACATGACTATGTCCATCACCATGTTGAAGACCTTCTCCTGATAATGTTGTACGTCCTGCAGTTGCTCCAATTAAAAATCCTCTTGTTTGATTATCCCCTGCAGCCCAAACGAAATCACCAGTTCTTTGAAAACCAAACATAGAATAAAATATATATATTGGTATCATTGAGATATCATGATTAACATAGGATGTGCCCGCTGCAATCCAGGATGAAATAGCACCAGCTTCTGTTATTCCTTCTTCTAAAACTTGACCCTTTATATCTTCACGATATGAACTTAATTGTTCTGAGTCAACTGGCTCATATTTTTGACCTTCGTGAGCGTATATTCCTATTTTTTGAAATAAACCCTCCATACCAAAAGTTCTAGCTTCATCTGGAATAATTGGAACTAGTCTTGGGGCTACATTTTTATCCCTCATAAGATTTGTAAGCATCCTAACTAATACCATTGTTGTAGACATTTCTTTTTCTCCAGTAGATTCCTTCATTTTTGCAAATATATTTTTTGGTGGTGTTTTTATAGCTTTAGCAAATGATGACCTTTCTGGTAAATTTCCACCTAATTTAATTCTACATTCTTTTAAGTATTTTATTTCTGGCGAATTATCATCAGGCTTATAATATTGAACACTTCTTACTTGTTCATCTGTTAAAGGCACATCAAATCTATCTCTATAATACAACAAATCTTCTTCATCTAATTTTTTTTGTTGGTGGGTTGTATTAATACTTTCACCAGATTTACCCATTCCATAACCTTTGATTGTTTTAGCAAGAATCACTGTTGGTGTACCTTTATTCTGCATAGCGGCATGATAAGCTGCATAAACTTTGTGAGGATCGTGTCCACCCCTATTAAGTTTCCAAATATCTCTATCTGTCATTTGAGAAACCATGTCTAAAAGTTCATTATACTTTCCAAAAAACTTCTCTCTTACATATTTCCCTCCTTTTGCTTTAAATGCTTGATATTCTCCATCAACTGCTTCTCCCATTCTTTTAATTAGCAATCCAGATTTGTCTTTGGCTAATAATTGATCCCAGTAAGAACCCCAAATAACTTTGATTACATTCCAACCAGCTCCTCTAAATATTCCTTCAAGTTCTTGAATAATTTTTCCATTACCTCTTACTGGACCATCGAGTCTTTGTAAGTTACAATTTATTACAAAAATTAAGTTATCCAGTTTTTCTCTCGCTGCTAATCCTATAGCTCCTAAAGATTCTGGTTCATCAGTTTCACCATCTCCCAAGAAACACCAAATTTTTCTTCCCTCATCTTTTAATAACCCTCTATTGATTAAATATTTATTAAATCTAGCTTGATAGATTGACATTATTGGACCAAGACCCATTGACACTGTAGGAAATTGCCAAAATTTTGGCATTAACCAAGGATGAGGATAGGAAGATAACCCACCTGGTTTAACTTCTTGTCTAAAACGGTCTAATTCTTTTTCATTAATTCTACCTTCAAGAAAAGCTCTTGCATACATTCCTGGTGCACTGTGACCTTGAAAGTAAATTAAATCTCCACCAAATTTATTATTTTTTGCTCTCCAAAAGTGATTCATGCCAATATCATATAGAGTTGCAGCTGAGGCAAATGTTCCTATATGACCTCCAAGTTCTGGATTTTTTTTATTTGCTCTAACAACCATTGCTGCTGCATTCCATCTAATTAAGGATCTTATTTTTCTTTCTAAATTTTGATCTCCAGGAGATTTTACCTCTTCCTCCGGTTTTATCGTATTAATATAAGGAGTATTCCTGGATAATATTAAATCTGAACCTTCCTTATAAGAATGTTCAATAAGTTGTTTAATTAAAAATTGAGCTCTATTTTTTCCATCTTTTTCTAACACTGCAGAAAGAGACTCTAACCATTCTTTTGTTTCTATAGGATCAATATCACCATCTTTGGAAACTTGAATAATTGTTTTATTTTTTTTTTCGATTTTACTGACATCAACTTTTTCTTCTTTTTTTTCTAAACTCTCTTCTGCTTGTTGAATAATTTTTTCTGTATCTGTTGGTAATTTATCTTTAATTGATTCTATTTTTTCATCGATAAATTCAGCTTGTTTTCCAGAAACCGATATTAGCACATCACCTTTTGAAACTTTATCTCCAATTTTCACATTTACATTTTCGATAATACCTTCTACTGTTGAAGGCACCTCGACACTTGATTTGTCACTTTCGAGAGTTACGATAGAATCATTTTTTTTTATTTTATCTCCTGATTTTACTAAAATTTCTATGATTTCAACATTTTCAAAATCACCAATATCAGGAACAACTACTTCACTATTCATATAAAAATTTATTTAGAAAACCTTGTAAAATTTATTAAAAGTTTCATTTTAGACATATTTATATCTATTTTTAGTCAATCTTAAATGTGAAAATTGTACTATGTTAATAAAGTTAACACATTTTATTATAAAATTAAGCCGATCTAATAAAAGTATAGATAGTAGATTGTGGATACAAAAATTGATCTTAAAGAAAAGATATAAAACTATATAAATTTCAAATATTTATTGTTTAAATTTTTTCTTATTCATCTATATTGTTATAAAGGGCTGCTAGCTCAATTGGATAGAGCGCAGAGCTACGGACTCTGAGGTTGAGGGTTCAAGTCCTTCGCGGCCCACCAAAATTATGAAAATATCTTTACAAAACTCAGTAATTATTTTTTTTATTATAATTTTTTTTATTTTATCATTAATCACAATGTTAATTTAAATTTATGACTGATAAGTTTGAGCAAATAAGTAATAAACCAGGTTTCATGAAGTACAATGGTGGAATTCTATTTAGAAAAATTTCTGATACAAAATTTGAATTTAAAACTACTATTGATGAAAACAAATTAAATTCTGCTGGCATTACTCATGGAGGTTATATTTGCTCAATCATAGATGCAGGATCGGGTACAGCAGCACATAGAGCGAGTAATAATACACCTTGTGTAACCATTTCTTTAGATATTAAATTTATTGAAGCTACAAAAAATGGAGATGAAATAAAAGGATTTACCGAAATTCAAAAAATTACAAAATCAATGGTCTTTTTAGTTTGTAATTTAGAGTCTAACTCAAGACTAATTGCATCAGCATCTGGAGTGTGGAAAAAATTAAATAAAAATATATCTGGTTTTGGGCCTGGTGGTTAACTCTAATATTTCAATTCAATTAAATTTTTAAATTCATTTAGCGCTTCTGGATTAGATAAAGCTTCTTTATTTTTTATCTCATTTCCTTCAATAATATTTTTTACAGCTAGTTCAACTATTTTTCCATTTTTTGTTCTTGGAATATCCTTAACATTAAGAATTTTACTTGGAACATGTCTGGGTGATGCATTTATTTTAATTTGAAATTTAATTTTTTTAACTAATTCATCATTAAATATACAATTTTGATTCATTATAACAAATAGAATAATTCTAATATCATTATCCCAGGATTGTCCAATGACTATAGATTCTTTTATTTCTTTAAATTTTTCTACTTCTGAATAAATTTCAGATGTTCCAAGTCTAACTCCTCCAGGATTTAAGGTTGTGTCTGATCTACCGTATATTATAAATCCACCAGAGTTTTTAATTTCTGCATAATCACCATGATGCCAGATATTATTAAATTTATTAAAATATGCTTGTTTGAACTTTATGTTATTTTTATCATTCCAAAATTTCAAAGGTATTGTTGGAAATGCATTTTTACAAACCAATTCACCTTTCTTGTTTTTAATTGATTTTCCATAATCATTAAATATATCAACATCCATGCCTAAACCTTTATTCTGAATTTGGCCTGCAATAACTGGTTCATAAATATTTCCTAGTACAAAACATGAAACGATATCAGTTCCCCCAGATATTGAGGCAAGATGTACATTTGACTTAACTTTTTTATAAATAAACTTGAAACCATCTTCAGACAAAGGTGAACCAGTTGAACAAATTGTTCTTAGTTTTAATAATTTATACTTTTTTTTATCTAAAATATTTGATTTATTAAGTGAGTCTATATATTTTGCACTAACTCCAAATAAAGTTATTTTTTCATCATTTGCTAATTTAATTAATAAATCATTTCTTTTATACATTGGAAATCCCTCAAACAGAACTATTGATGCTTTTGAGGCTAAAACAGTTACTAGCCAATTCCACATCATCCACCCACAAGTAGTAAAATAAAATACATTATCATTTTCCTTTACTTCACTATGTAACTGATGTTCTTTAAGATGTTGTAGTAAAACTCCTCCTGCACGGTGGCAAATACACTTTGGTTTACCTGTAGTTCCACTCGAGTATAGTATTGCTAGTTCATGATCAAAATCAAATTTTTTAAATTTGAATTTTATTGGATTAATTTTCATAATAGAATTCCAGTTTATATATTTTACATTTTTAATTTTGTTAAATTTTAATAATGGTTTTCCTGGATAATTAATTATTATTACATGTTTAATAGATTCAATTTTATTTAATATTAAAGGTAACCTTTTAATAACATTGATTTCTTTTCCATTGTAAAAATATCTATCACAAATAATTATTACCTTTGGTTTTATTTGAGAAAATCTTTCAATAACACCATTTGTTCCAAAATCTGGTGAACAAGATGACCAGATTGACCCGATGGCAGATGTAGATATAAATGATTCAACCGTCTCGATTAGATTTGGTAGATATGCAACTATTCTATCTTTTTCTTTAATTTTGATTGTTTTAAAAAAGGTAATTAATTTAAATACATTATTATTTAATTCTCTCCAAGTTCTTACTTTTTTTTTACCATTTTCACTTATAAAAGTTATTGCTTTACTATCATCATTTTTAGACAATAAATTTTCTGCAAAGTTAAGTTTTGAATTTTTAAGAAATTTATTTTTAAAAAATATATTTGATTTTTCATACTTCTGGCTCTTCAAACCTTTAACTTTTGTAAAATCCCAAATTGAGCTCCAAAATTTTATTGGATTATCAATGCTCCATTTAAGTAATTTGGAATATTTTTGAGTTATTTTAAATTTATATTTGGAAAACAAAAATTTTTCATATCTAAATAAGTTAGATTTGTTTTTTTCTGACTTTTTAGCTTTCCATAATATTTTTGATTTCATTATAAAATATATATTGAAATTTTTTGAATTATGTTACTGTCAATTTATAAAAATATAAAAATGAGAACTTTTTCCTCAATGATTCGGTCATGTTTTATACTATTTTTGTTCTTATTCACTTACAACATATGGTAGTTTAAAAAAAAGAAGTACTAAAGATAGAAATGAAAAAAAAACTGATTACAGCTATTCTTGGACCTACAAATACAGGTAAAACCTTTCAGGCTATTGAGACAATGCTCTCATTTGACTCAGGAATGATTGGTTTTCCATTAAGACTATTGGCAAGAGAGGTTTATGATAAAGTTATTCAGAAAGTTAACCCAAAAAATGTTGCTCTTATAACCGGAGAAGAAAAAATAATTCCATCTAATGCAAAATACTTTTTATGTACGGTTGAGTCTATGCCGATAAATAAAAATTTAGATTTTGTTGCTATTGATGAAATTCAAATGTGTTTTGACCACGAAAGAGGACACATATTTACTGATAGACTATTAAATCTTAGAGGAGCAAAACTCACTATGTTTATGGGATCAAATACAATAAAAAATATAATATCTAAACTAGAGGGAAATATAGAATTTATTAATAAAAATAGACTATCAAAATTAGTTTATGCCGGACATAAAAAAATTTCACGTATAGAGAGGAAAAGCGCAATTATTGCATTTTCAGCAGAAGAAGTTTATGCAATTGCAGAGTTAATTAGGAGACAAAAAGGTGGTGCTGCTATAGTAATGGGATCTCTAAGTCCTAAAACAAGAAATTCTCAAGTAAGTCTTTATCAATCTGGAGATGTTGACTACCTAGTTGCAACAGACGCTATTGGAATGGGAATTAATATGGATCTAGACAATGTTTTTTTTTCAAATTTAAAAAAATTTGATGGAAAAAAAATTAGAAGACTACATCTATCTGAAATTGGTCAGATAGCAGGAAGAGCAGGGCGATATTTAAATGATGGCACCTTTGGAATTACCGGAGATAGTGGAGAAATAAGTCCAGAAGAAGTTGAATTATTAGAAAATCATAAGTTCAATGAAATTCATTTTATTTTTTGGCGAAATTCAAACTTGAACTTTAAAAATGGCAAAAGTCTTATTCAATCACTTGAAGAAAAACCAAATAAATCCTGGCTTAAAAGGATTCCAGAGTGTGAAGATGAAAAAATTTTAAAATATATATTAAAGGATGCTGATAAATTAGATTTTTATAATAATGAAAACGAATTAAAATTATTATGGGAGTGTTGCCAAATTCCAGACTTTGTAAAAAAAACTTATGGAAATCATTTAGAAGTAGTTGGAAAAGTTTTTAATTTTTTGAGAGAGAAGCCAGGAAAAATTACTAATAATTATATGAAGCAGCAATTATCAAATCTTGATAAACTTGAAGGAAATGTTGATTCAATATCTAATAGAATTGCAAATGTTAGAACATGGTCATATGTATCAAATAAAGTAAATTGGGTTGAAAACCAAGATTACTGGGTTGAAAGAACAAAAAGTTTAGAAGATAAATTATCAGATAGATTACATGAAGAACTTACAAAAAGTTTTATAGATAAAAGAGCTAGTGTGTTGGCAAAAGGACTTAAACAAGATATTACATTTAAAACAGAAATATTAGAAAACAGAAAAGTCTTAATTAATAATCAATTTATTGGTCAATTAAATGGTTTAAAACTAGAGCTTGACCTTAAGGTTGGTGCTTTTGATACAGATATAAAATCACTTAAAAAAGCAGCAAAGCAAAATGTTGAACCAGAAATATTAAATAGAATGAACCAAATTAAAAAAACATGTCTTATTGAATTAAGAGATGACTTTAAAATTTATTGGCAAAATTTTGCGATTGCAAAATTATCTCCAGGTAAAGATTATTTAAAGCCTGAGATCAATCTTATTATCGATGATATGGTTGATGGAAATAATAAACTAGATTTTTCTAAGTTCTTACAAAATTGGTTAAATATGAAAGTTAATTCTGAACTTAAAAGTTTAACTGATTTGAAAAATATTAACACAAAAAATTCATCAATTAGAGCTTTAGCATATCAACTATACGAAAATAATGGGGTTATTAAAAGGGAAAATGCAAAAGATTTCATAAAAAAATTAGCTCAAGAAGAAAGAAAGATTTTAAGAAATTTAGGTGTAAAATTTGGTAGATATCATATTTTTTTATTCAAACTGTTTAAACCTAATGCAGTTTCTCTAAGAATAGCTCTTTGGAAAAACTTTCATCAAAAGTATTTTGATCTTAAACCACCGACCTTTGGATTAAATTTTTTAAAGGAAAAAAAAGAATATTCTAAAGATTTTATGTTGCTATGCGGCTTTGAAAAATTTGACAATTTTTTTGTTAGGATAGATAT
>CACOED010000020.1 GCA_902626245.1 uncultured Pelagibacteraceae bacterium
CTTTTTAAAACATCGGCCATCAAATCTATCCCAATTAAATCATAAAGACCAAATACACCTGTTTTTGGAATTCCCATTGGTCTACCAAAAACTGCGTCAGCTTCTTCAATAGACAGCTTCATTTTAAAAGCTTCAGTCATTGCAACTTGCATTGCAAAGACACCTACTCTGTTTCCTAAAAAACCAGGAGTATCATTACAAATAATTGCACCTTTTCCTAGTTCATGTTCACAAAACTTTTTTAATGAATTAATTTTATTAAGGTCATTATTTTCATTTTTAACAATTTCTAATAATCCCATATATCGAACCGGATTAAAAAAGTGCGTAATACAGAAATCTTTTTTTTCGTCATCAGTTAATTTTTCAGATAAAACCTTTATAGGTATAGATGATGTATTAGATGAAACAATTGCCCCTGCTTTTCTTGATTTAAAAATTTTTTCATAGATATTGTGTTTAATGTCAATTCTTTCAACAACAGCCTCTACTATCCAATCAGCGTCTTTAACTACATCAAAGTTATCATTTATATTTCCTACATTAATATTATTAATTTTTGATTTATCTAATAATAGCGGAGGTCTTGATTTGTGTATTCTTTCCCTAGCTTTAGTTGAAATTTCTGTTTTTAAATCTAGTAATGTTACGGGAATATTTGCATTACATAAATGAGCGGCTATTCCACTTCCCATTGTTCCTGAACCTATAATTACAACTTTTTTTATTTCCATAAATAATGAAGTGATTTCTAACTTATAATAGTCTATCTGAAAATGGTAAAATTTATCTTTGTTTAATTCCTCTTAACCTTTCAGATCTTCTTCTTAACATCTCAACAGTTGTTAAAAGAGCTATAGATAATGCAACCAAACATGTTGCCATACACAATATAACAGGACTTGTCTCTTGACGAAGTCCAGCCCACATCTGTTTTGGTATAGTTATTTGTTCAACACTGCCAACAAACATAACAATTACAACTTCATCAAAAGAAGTAATAAATGCAAATAGTCCACCTGAAATCACACCAGGAAGAATCAGTGGCATAATAACTTTAAAAAATGTTCTCATCGTATCTGCTCCTAGGCTTTGTGAGGCTCTAATTAAATTTGTATCAAAACCAGTTAAAGTTGCAGTCACTGTGATTACAACAAATGGTGTTCCAAGGGCGGTATGTGCAAGAATTAATCCTAAATAAGTATGAGTTAATCCTACCTTTGAGTAAAAGAAAAACATTCCAGCTGCAGTAATAATTAGTGGAACAATCATAGGCGAAATTAATATTGCCATAAGAACTGCTTTAAATGGCATATGTGGTCTACTAAGACCTAACGCAGCAACGGTACCCAATGCAGTTGCTAAAAGTGTAGCAACAATTCCAATAAAAAAACTATTTCTAGTTCCTAACATCCACTTATCAGTTACAACTGTTGTGTCTCCTATGCTGCTAATACCAACCATTTGCCTATACCATCTAAGAGACCATGCCTCTGGTTCAAAATTCATAAATTCTCTTGTAAATTCAAAAAATGGAGATGCGCTAAATGACAATGGAAGAATTATAAAAATTGGTGCAATTAAAAAGAAAAAGACCAAACCACAGTAGGTTAAAAAAGAATAATATCCTACTTTTTGTCCAGTTGTTGCGTATGCAGGTAAAGCCATAATTATCCTAATTTAATATTTTCTATTCCTACTATTTTATTATAAGCCCAATACAAAGCGGTCATTACTGCTAAAAGTATAGCTCCTAATGCAGCACAAAGTCCCCAATTCAAAGTTGTTTTTAAATGATAAGCAATCCAGTTTCCTACCATTTGTCCATCTTTACCACCCACTAATTCAGGAGTTATATAGTATCCAATTGCAAGTATAAACACTAGTAAACAACCTGCACTAACGCCTGGAATTGAATTGGGCATATAAATTTTATAAAATGCGTGCAAAGGAGAAGCGCCAAGATTTAAAGCAGCCCTCATATATGTTGGCGAAATAGTTTTCATTACACTATACAAAGGTAAAACCATAAAAGGCAATAAAATTTGTGTCATTACAATTACAACTGCTGTCTGATTGTACATAAGCTGCCATCTGTTCTCATCAGCAATTAAACCTGCCATAACCATTAAATTGTTAAACACACCTTTTTGCTGCAACATTACCATCCAGGCAACAGTTCGAACTAGTAGTGATGTCCAAAAAGGAAGTAACACGCATATCATTAAGAGATTACTATATTTCATTGGCAATGTTGCTAATAAATATGAAATTGGATATCCCAATAGCAAGCAAAATAAAGTAACTAAAACACTAACTTTAAATGTTTTTATCCATGTTTTATTATAAATTCGTCTATTTTCTTTTTGCTGAACTATATTTTTGCTAGAGTCATATTTTAAATCAACTGCATTTAAATAATATCCCATAGTTGTAGGATCAACCATTTGTCCAAGAGCTAACCAATATTCTGGATCTCCCCACTTTTTATCTATTGCAATCATTTTATCTTTAAAGGGACCCTCTTCGATTTTTTTGAATTTTCTCTTAGATTTTTTTAATAAACTTTTCCAACCAGACTTGGAATAATTCATTCTAGTACTAGCCTTACCAACACTATAGCCTTCACTATTTTTTAGTTCAAAGAACATTGTTTTATAAACTTCTTCAGACGGAAGACCTTGTCTGTCCCATTTTTTATATACTTCAAATGTTTTTGGGAAAACTGTATTTATTTGTCTATCGTCAATGCTTCGAGCTAGCATGTCTCCAATTGGTACCAAAAATGAAATTACTATAAATGCCAATAGCGGAAGCACTAAAAGAAATGCTCTAATTTTATTTATACGTTCTGCTTTTTTAAGACTAACTTTTAATGGAATTCCATCAGTTGTTAATATTGGACCTGATGATGTTTGAGATTGACTCATAAAATTAATTTATAAAATAAAATTATTACAGAACAAAAAAAAAGGCGAGATAAAAATCTCGCCTTTTTAATTTTATTACGAAATATTAGCTACCTTTCCAAGCACCAAATCTTTCGTGGATCTCAGCTCCATTATCTGCCCACCATTCTGGGTCAGCTATAACAGCTCTTTTTAGAACTTTTGGAGCTGTAGGCATGTGAGGTAAAATATCAATATTTCCACCTTCTTTGATGAACCAAGGCTCACCTTTTTTGATAATACCGATACTTGATTTTCTCATTGGGCCGTATGGAATGTATTTAGCTTGATCAGCTAATGCTTGCGCTGTTGAAGCGTGAGCCATAAACTCAAGTGCTTCAGCTTCATTTCCACCTTTGATTGCTACAAGATATTCTTGTTCAAGAACTGTAGCATCCCAAATGTATTCGAAGTTTTTACCTTCTGAAAGGATAGCAGCACCAATTCTTCCATTGTATGCCAAAGACATAACAACTTCACCGCTTGATACTAACTCAAGTGGCTTAGAACCTGCAGACCAAAATACAACATGATCTTTAATTGTATCTAGTTTTGCAAATGCTCTATCTATTCCTTCAGGAGTACTCATTACTTCATATACTTTGCTCGCTTTAACTCCGTCAGCAACTAGTGCCATTTCAATTAAAGCGTTTGCCCATGTATGTATCCCTCTTTTTCCTGGAAACTTTTTGACATCAAAGAAATCTTTAATGTTTTTTGGTTTTTTTCCTGGGAACGCTGCTTTGTCATAAAATGCAGTGTAAGCCCAAAAAATCTGTGGAACAACACATTCAGAAACAGGTGGAACAACCATGTCGTCTATGAACGAACTTTGATCTACTTTTGCAAATAAACCTTCGTCACATCCTGTGATTGCTTGGTCTGGAAGTACGTCTACTACATCCCAAGTAACATTTCCTGCCTCTACTTGTGCTTTGATTTCTCCAAGACCACCGTTATAGTTTTCAACGGTAACCCCTGAACCTTTGCTCCAAGTATCTATATATGCTTTTTGTTGACTGGCTGTATATGCACCACCCCAAGAAACGAAAGTTATTTCTGCAATTGCAGATCCAACAAACGCCATTGAGATTAAGCCAAAAAAAGCTGCTTTGATTGCTTTTCTCATTTATTTTCCCCTTTAAATTAAATTTAATTTAAGTTTTAAAGGCGAAAGTAAAACATAATTACGTATAGACTGCAAAACGTTTTTTGATATATTTTTCCTAAATTTATTAGCTTAATTAAGGTCTAGAGCTCTAGAATCTGATGCTTTCCAAGACAGTTTGACTGTCGCTCCTTCTTTTAAATTAGCTTCTTTATAAGAATTTGGAATTTTGACTATAAATTGATCATTCCCACAAACTTCAACACGAGATCTAATATGATCACCTAAATAAATTAATTCTTTTACTTTTGCATCAAAATTATTTTCAAAGTTTTCTGATGAATTAATAGCAACTCTCTCTGGTCTTAATGAAACTAAAGAACCATCGCCATTATTATTTACATTGATCTTTAAAGCATGAACATCATCTCCGGAGTCTGTGGTAATAACACATTGTTCTCCATTAATTGACTTAACTTTTCCTCTTAATTGATTGTTCTCACCAATAAACTGTGCAACGAAAGAACTATTTGGTTTTTCATATAAAACATCTGGTGAGGAAATTTGTTGTATCTTACCATCATTAAAAACAGCAATTCGATTTGACATTGTAAGTGCTTCGCTTTGATCGTGAGTTACATAAACAACTGTAATCCCAATTTTTTCATGAATATGTTTTATTTCATATTGCATCTGTTCTCTCAAATTTTTATCAAGTGCTCCAAGCGGTTCATCCATTAAAACTAATCTTGGTTCAAATACTAAAGATCTAGCTAACGCGACACGTTGTTGTTGTCCACCAGATAATTGTAATGGCATACGATTTCCAAAGTCTTGTAATTCAACCATCGCAAGTGCATTTCCAACTTTTTCATCGATTTCAGTTTTTTGCATTTTTCTAACTTCAAGTGGGAATGCTAAATTTTCTTTTACAGTCATATGAGGAAACAAAGCGTAATTTTGAAAAACCATACCAATGCCTCTTTTGTTTGGTGGAATACTACTTATTGGATTTCCATCCAAATAAATTTCTCCACTTGTTGGGGTTTCAAACCCTGCCAACATCATTAATACAGTTGTTTTGCCTGACCCAGATGGTCCTAACATTGTTAAAAACTCACCTTTTGGAACATCAAGATTTAGATCCTTAACGACCAACACTTCACCGTCGTAACTTTTGTCTACTTTCTCGAATTTTACGAAACTATCTTTTTGAGACATGCGCATTTAAAACATTAGATAATGATTAATTCAAGGACTAATTAATATAATATTTATCAAGTAGTTTATGTTATTTTTACTCAATTTTTAAATTGATTGTTCTTGAATTAATTTTTTTATACGTGGAATCATAATCTTTGGAGTTTCCATTGATGGATATAATTTTTGTACTTCCTTATAACTTTCAATAGCTTTGTCATAATTTTTTAATTTAATTTGAACCAAACCTTGTCCAGATAAAGCGCCGAAGTGTCTTTTTTCAAGTTTAAGAACTTCATTTATATCTTTTTGGGACTGTTCATAATTTCCCATCATATAAAGAAGAGTGGCACGTTTATTCCATGCTTCAGCCCATTTTGGATCTTCTAAAATTATCTGCGATAAAATTCCATACGCTTTATCAAAATCTCTCTGATTAATTAATGACAATCCTTGAGCTAATAATTCTGTTAATCTATACCCCCTTCTATCTTCAGATGGATGCGTCATCCAAATTTTCCATATTTTATTTTCTATCTCAATAGCCTTTGTATTTTGGCTGATTTTAAGTTCTTTAAAAAGATTTTTTAATTCAATATCTCTTTCTTCAGCACTTGTATGAGTAATAATAAGCAAACTTAGAATAATGATTTGTAAAAACTTTTTCATAAAATTAATTGTTTTTTAAATAATTTTTAAAAACCTCACTTCTAATATCAATTCTAAAAGTGTCAAATTGATTAATGTCCTTTATTGGAGAGTCAATACTATTTGTTACATTATCCATATTGTAGCAAGATAAAATTATTTTTCCTTCATCTTTAAAATCAAAAGATACACTTATGACATTACTTTTTCCAGATGGATCTGGCTCTTGAAAAATTTTTCTTGGATTGTAATCAACTTTAAAAAATTGTTTTTTTCTTGCCTTAATATTTTTAAATATCTTCGAAATACTTAACGAAGAGTTATCTAACTCTTTATTGCACTGGTCGTCATCATAGTCTTTTTTTATGACAATACCTACCAGTCCCACAATTGTAAAATTTTCATCATTACTTTTATAACTAATTTTAAACCAATCATAAATTCCTTTACCAGGCACAAGTGATGTTGAATATTCCTTATAACTGTAATTAAACCAATCTAACTCGCTATCTTCTATTTCAGATTCATTGAAATAATTTAAAGCACTATCTCCGATACCTATACTTTCAATTTTAAATTCTTTTATACTTTTGGCGAAAGCGTTAGAGTTAAATAAAAAACAAAAAAAAACCAACCCTAAAATTTTTTTCATTACCCTTTTATATGCAACTCTCCAGGAAATTTATAAAAATTCTCAGCTCCATTTTCTGTAACTCTAATCGACTCACTGCTTTCAACCCCCCATTCGCCAAATTGCATTACTGCGATCATGTGAAAGCATACATTTTTTTGTAAAACAGTTTTGTCTCCTTTTTGGATATTAAGTGTATGTTCTCCCCAATCAGGCGGATAACCTATTCCAATTGAATATCCTGTTCTTGATTTTTTTTCTATTCCATATTTATCCAAAACTTTCCAAAATGCTTGGGCGACATCATCAGCTGTATTTCCAGGTTTTGTTGCATCAATCCCTGCTTGAAGTGCTTCTCTTGTTCTTTTCATTGTATCTATTTTTTTTTGATCAGGTTTACCCAAAAGAACTGTTCTTGCCATTGGACAATGATATTTTTTATATACTCCAGATATTTCAATTATCGACGCCTCTCCTTCAACAAATTCGTCATCAGTCCAAGATAAGTGTGAGGCCGATGTTCCTTTGCCTGTTGGTATCAAAGGCACAATTGATGAATAGTCTCCACCATGTTCTTTAGTACCGCTTATTAATGTTGAATAAATTTTAGCAACAGCATCACATTGTCTTACTCCAGGATTAATTGCTTCAAATGCAGTCTTCATTCCTAGTTGAGTAATTTGAGATGCTATTTTCATATATTTAATTTCCTCATCAGATTTAACTAGCCTCACCCAGTTAACTAATCTTTCACAATCTTTAATTTTAGCATTAGGTAAGCCATGTTTTAATTTTTCATGTGAATAAGCAGTAAAATAATGACTATCCATCTCAACACCTATGGTTAGATTATCCCACTTTCTTTCTTTTATAATTTCTATTAATCTATCGTAAGGATGTATTGGCCAAACATGAATATATTTTTCGTCATAGACAATAATATTTTCATCTTTTAAATAAGTTTTTATATAAGCTCCTCCAGCATCCTGAGCCCTTACAAAACACAAAGGTTCCTCAGCATTAGCATGAACTATTACACACTGTGCATAATAAAATGACCAAGCATCATAACCTGTTAAATAATTCATATTATTGGTATCTTGAGAAATTAATAGTTCAATGCCTTTTTCTTGCATTGATTTTTGAACTTTTTTTAATCTTTCTTTATATTCTTCTTTTGTAAATAGCATTTCTAATTATTCAAAAACAACTTTCCAAAACCATTTATTGAATTATTTTCACCAATTTTTTCTAAAGTGTCCCAAATTAACGCTTGATTACTTGATAAAACAATTTTACCTAATTTTTTTTCAAGTTTGTCTATTATAGACAAAGCTGGTAAAGCTGTGCACGAAATAAATAGTGCATCCGCTCCTTTTAAGTCCATGTTGGACAAAACATCATAAAGATAATTAGCATCTACCTTGCCAATATCAATGTCAGAATCTATATCAAAATAAGAATTTGATGTGATTTGAAAATTCTCTTTTTCAAAAAAATCTATTACATCATCATTTAGCTTTTTGGGATAAGGTGTAAAAATTGCAATTTTATTTATATTTAATTTTTTAAGAGCTTTAATAGATGCTGTACTTGGGGTTGTTACTTTGGCCTCAGGTTTAGCTTTCTTTATTTTTTTTTCTATAGATTGATAACCAGCTGCAATGGTTCCTGAAGTACATCCATAAACTACACAATCAATTTTTTCATTTGGTAGTATATCTTTTGTAACCTCTGTAATTTTTTCTGACATTTTTATTAAATTCTCGCTAGTTAAAGGATTAAAACATTCAATTCTATTTACAAAAAAGTCTATTTTTTTATCTTTAATTACATTAATAAAGTCTTTTTCAATCATGTAATCACTTGCAAGGGCAATTAACCCAATTTTTGGATTTTGATATTTATTATATTTTGGATCTATTTTTATTGAATACATTTTTGAAAAAAAATATATCATAAAGTATTTTATATTCACTAAAATTAAAAGGGTTATATGAAAATAGGATTTGTAGGACTTGGAAATGTTGGGGGTAAATTAGCAAATAGTCTGCTAAGAAATAAATTCGATTTAACAGTGCGAGATGTAGAAAAAAACCTAACAAATGATTTTAAAAAAAGAGGGGCAAAAGTTTCTGACAGTGTAAAAGAGTTGGCTGAACAAACTGATTTGATTATTACCTGTCTTCCTTCTCCAGAAATATGTGCAGAAGTTATGGAGTCTCCTAATGGAATTATTAGTGGTCTCTCAGAAAATAAAATATGGCTAGAAATGAGTACAACAGATGAGTCTGAAGTTAAAAGACTAGGTAAGCTAGTTATGAATAAAAAAGCAATACCTATGGATGGTCCAGTTAGTGGAGGATGTCACAGAGCTGCAACAGGAAATATTGCTATTTTTGTTGGTGGAGAGAGAAATAGTTTTAAAAAAATATTTCCAATTTTAAGCATCATGGGTAGAAAAATTTTACATACAGGAGAATTGGGAACTGCATCTGTGTTAAAAATTATCACTAATTATTTAGCTTCAGTTCATTTAGCTGCCTTAGGAGAAGCTTGGACAGTTGCTAAAAAATCTAATTTAGATCTCAACAAAACTTATAAAGGAATAGCAGCTTCATCGGGAAACTCTTTTGTACATGAAACTGAAAGTCAAGTAATTTTAAATGGTTCATATAATATTAACTTTACTATGGACTTGGTGAAAAAAGATATGAATCTTTTTAATCAACTTTCAAAAAAATTAAATACAGAATTAGAAATATCACCCTTTATATTAAATATATTTGAAGAAGCTGAAAAAAAGTTTGGATCAAGAGCCTGGTCATCTATGGTGGTAAAAAGACTTGAAGAAAAGTATAATATAAATTTTAGAGCTTTAGGATTTCCAGAGGAATTAATTGATAATGAGCCTGAAGAAAGAGGATATGAGATATAAAAATGCTTAATAAAAGAAAATTTTATATTAACGGAAAATGGATAGAACCTGCAAAAAAGAATGATTTTGAGGTAATTAACCCATCTAATGAAGAAGCGTTTGCTATAATATCTTTGGGTTCTAAAGCCGATGTTGATTTAGCTGTCAAAGTCTCAAAAGATGCTTTTGAGTCTTGGAAAGAGTCCACAAAAGAAGAAAGAATTAAATTATTAGAAAATTTATTATCAATTTATAAAAAAAGATTTAGTGAAATGACTGAAGCAATTTCTAAAGAGATGGGAGCACCGATAGATTGGTCTTCTAATGTTCAAAATGCGTCAGGTCAAGTACACTTGGAAGACTTCATTGAAAGACTAAAAAATTTTAAATTTGATGAACAATTTGATTCAAAATCAAATAATCAAATATTTTATGAACCTATTGGAGTATGTGGACTAATTACTCCCTGGAACTGGCCAATAAATCAAATTGCACTAAAAGTAATACCTGCTTTAGCAACTGGTTGTACAATGATACTTAAACCATCGGAAATAGCTCCTGTATCAGCAATGTTGTTTGCTGAAATGATTCATGAAGCTGGTTTTCCACCTGGGGTTTTTAATCTAGTTAATGGTGATGGAGCTGGAGTTGGAACTTATATATCTGGTCATCCTGATATTGATATGGTTTCTTTTACCGGATCAACAAGAGCAGGAAAGTTAATTACAAAAAATGCAGCTGAAACAATTAAAAGAGTTTGTTTAGAACTTGGTGGCAAAGGTGGAAATATTGTATTTGCAGACTCCTACCCAAATGCTGTTAGAGACGGAATTAGAAATGTAATGAGTAATTCTGGACAATCTTGTGATGCACCGACAAGAATGCTTGTCGAAAAATCTATATACGAAAGAGCAGTTAATGAAGCAGTGGATGAAGCCAATAAAATTAAAGTAGATATTGCATCAAAAAAAGGAGATCACATAGGACCAGTAGTTTCAAAAGTACAATACGATAAAATTATTAATATAATAAAAGATGGAGTAAATGAAGGTGCAACATTAGCAGCTGGAGGCCCTGAAATGCCTAATGGTTTAAATAAAGGGTATTTTATTAAACCAACAATATTTACCGATGTTACCAATGATATGCAGATAGCAAAAAAAGAAATTTTTGGACCAGTTCTATCTATAATCCCTTTTGAAACAGAAGAAGAAGCAATTAATGTTACTAATGATACAGAATATGGACTAGGAAATTATTTGCAAACTGAAGATAAAGATAAGGCAAAAAGAGTTTCTAAAAAACTGAGATCTGGGATCGTTTATATTAATGGAAATTCACCAGATCCCGGAACTCCTTTTGGTGGATACAAACAATCTGGAAATGGACGAGAGGGTGGTTCTTGGGGACTAGAAGAATATCTAGAGGTAAAAACAATTACTGGCTGGAAATAAAATTTTAATGAAAGACCAGTTAATTCATAGAGGTATTGTAAATAAAAACTATAAAGAAAACCTTCTTAGATCATTTAAACAGTCATTTAAAAAAGGATATGGAATTGAAACCGATATTCATTTCACTAAAGATAATGAATTTATTTGTTTTCATGATTTTACTTTGAATAGAATTTTTAAAAAAAACGTTAGTGTGAAAAATTTAAATTATTCTAAAATTAAAGAAATAAGCTCAAAAAATAAAAAGACAATTCCTTTATTAAAAGATTTACTAAAAACTTCAAAAAATAAGCATGTTTTATTTATTGAATTAAAGCCAGTTTTTTCAAAAAAACTTTTAAAAAAGCTTTTAAAAGAAACATCAAAATATCCAAAATGTGTATTTATTTCATTTAAACATGAAAATATCTATAATTTACTTAAAATTAA
>CACOED010000021.1 GCA_902626245.1 uncultured Pelagibacteraceae bacterium
AATTGATAGGATAGAGTTTACAATTGTTGATCAAAAAAAAAATAAAGTTTTAAATGAAAATAAAATAAATAAAATTAATATTGAAAATAATGAAAATATTTCATTTATAAAAGACTCTTTTTTTCAATACAATAGAATCGACTCGAACAAAAAATTTGAAAATTTTGTAATTGGCTCAAGTAATAAACTAGCATTTGAAGCATCGAAAAAAGTTTCTGAGGAGCTTTCGTATTATAATCCATTATACTTATATGGAGGAGTTGGAATGGGTAAAACGCATTTACTAAATGCAATAGGTTTAGAAATCAAATCTAAACAAAAAGTAATGTTTATTTCTGCAGAAAGATTTATGTATCAGTTTGTTAAATCCATCAAATCTAACGAAATGGTTAAATTTAAAGATTATTTTAGAAATATAGATGTATTATTAATTGATGATATTCAGTTTATGAATGGGAAAGAGGCTATGCAAGAGGAATTTTTTCACACATTTAACGCATTAATTGATAAGGGGTCTCAGGTAATAGTATCCTCAGATAGAGCCCCAAGTAAATTGTCAAGAATTCAAGAAAGAATAAAATCAAGATTTGCAGGAGGGTTGGTCGTTGATATTCAAAATCCAGATTATGATTTACGATATAAAATTATTAAAGCAAAAATTGAAGAACTTAAATTTAATCAATCAATTACCTTAGAACTTTCTGAAGAAATACAAAAATTTATTAGTTCAGAAATTAGCACAAGTATTAGGGAATTAATTGGTGCATTAAATAGAATAATTTCATTCTCAAGAATTTATAATAAATTACCAACTTTACCTGAGACAAAAGTAATACTTAAAGATTTATTAAATTTATCAGAGAACAAGGTAACAATAGATTTAATACAAACTAAAGTTTGCCAATTTTTTAAAATAAGTAAAAATGAGATGTTATCTGCAAGAAGATCTAGATATTTAGTAAGACCAAGGCAAACTGCTATTTATCTTACTAAGATACTTACATCAAAATCTTTACCAGAAATTGGAAGGTCATTTTCAAATAGAGATCATACAACTGTTATTCACTCTGTTAAAACTATAGAGAGGTTGCGACAGGAAGATAAGGATTTAAATTCAAATATTGATAAATTGAAGAATAAAATTATGTATAATAAAGAAAATGAAATTTAATCTAAACCAACAAGATCTTCAAAAATCATTAAATTATTGCCAAGGTGTAATCGAAAAAAGAAGTACATTGCCTATTTTATCTAATGTATTATTAGACGCCTCAGATTCAAAATTAACTATAATTGCAACAGATTTAGATCTAATTTTTATTAATAAAATCTTGAATGTTGAGATACTAGAAGAGGGAAAAACAACAACTTCTTCCTCAATAATGTACGATATTGTTAGAAAATTTTCTTCAGGAAAAAAAATAAATTTTTCCACTATTGGAGAAAATAAGATACATTTAGAATCTGAAAAATCTGATTTTAATCTCAACTGCATAAGTGCATCAGAGTTTCCCTTAACTGATGAAAATTTTAATGAGAATGAATTTTTTATAGATTCAAAAAGTTTACTCAAACTATTAAATAAATGTAAATTTTCAGTATCTAATGATGAAACCAGGCATTATTTGAGTGGTATTTTTTTACATCAAACGCAAATTGAGGATAAAAATTTTTTAACTGCAGCAGCAACTGATAGCCACAGGATGTCAATTTCAAAAGTAAGGCTAAAAGAAAAAATAAATTTTGAATCTATAATTTTACCAAAAAAAACAATTTTTCAACTTTGTTCTTTACTTGAAGATTATGAGGGAGAAGTTAAAATTTCTAATATTAAGTCAAAAATTAAATTTGAATTAAATAATAGTATTTTAATATCAAAATTGATTGATGGAAAATTTCCAAACTATGTTCAGGTCATTCCTAAAGAAAACCAAAAAAAACTTCAGGTTGATCTTAAAATATTTTTGGATTCAGTTGATAGAGTTGCTTCAGTATCTTTAGATAAAAAAGATGGTGTAAAGTTTAGTTTAAAGAAAGATATTTTGAATCTTTCAGTAAATAATACAAATAGTGGTGATGGTAAAGAAAGTTTAAATGTTAAATTTGATCATGATTTAGATATAAGTTTTAATTCAAGGTATTTAATTGATGTTGCATCACAACTAGATGGTAACCAAATTGAAATTTATTTTAAAGACACAGGTTCGCCAGCTTTAATAAAAGACCCTGCAGACTATGACAGTATTTATGTTGTAATGCCAATGAAAGGTTAAACTATTTTATCAATTTCTTCATATATATTTTTTTGAAGTAAACTTAAGAATTCATCTGGATCCATGCCAGGACCTATTGGATCTAAAATTGAGATTATTAATGTTTTTTTTTCTTCTAACTTTCCGCTTTTAGGCCATACACTTCCAGAGTTTAAAGCTACAGGCTGGCAAAAAATATTTAGTTTTTCATATATTCTTTTAACCCCTTTTTTAAAAGGGATTCTATCCAATACATCAACACGCGTAGCTTGAGGAAAAATAATTATTGGTCTATTGGAAGTATTAATATGTTTTATTATTTGATATGAAAAATCTAAGTTATCTTTAGTAATTTTATTTCTATCAATAGATATAGAACCTATTTTTTTTAAATACCAACCAAAGATTGGTATTCTTAATAATTCTTTTTTTAGAATAAATACTGGTGAATTAAATATCCATTGTAAAAAAAAGGTCTCAAATTGTGATTGGTGAGCACAGGCAATAAAAAATTTTTTATTATTTAAAATCTTTTCTTTTCCTTTAACCAATATTTTTGTTGATAAAAAAATTTCTAAACAAAACTTAGACCAAAATCCAAGAATTTTTCCTCCATAAAGAGTGATTTTTTTAGGAAGGATTAAGGCTGGCAAAAAAAATATACAAACAAAAATAACCCCAATGTAAAAAAAAAATAAAAAAAGAATTTTTTTAATCATTTATTATAAAGTTAAATAATATTATTTAACTTTTGTCTCTTTGTTATAATTTTTGTAGACGTCTTGTTTACTAAAATTTCTGGTGGCTTTGGTCTTAAATTATAATTGGAACTTAAAACTATTCCATACGCGCCTACATCACAAATAACAATTATATCTTTTTGATTTATTTTTTGATAATTCAAAACGTTTAAAAATTTATCTGTTGTTTCACATATTGGTCCAACAAATTCGTGCTTTTTTAACACTTTGGTTTTATTAATTTTTGATGGTAAAATTCTATGTACCGCTCCATACAAAGCTGGTCTTAATAAATCATTCATCGCAGTATCCAAAATTACAAAATTTTTTGAATTTGTCTTTTTTATATAAATAATTTTTGAAATCAAATATCCTGCATTTCCAATAATTGATCTTCCAGGTTCAAAAATTATATCTGAATTATTTTTTTTTAAAAAAGATTTTATTAGTTTATTGTATTTTGAATAATTTAATTTTTTAAAATTTTTCTTATATTGAATACCCATACCTCCACCTAAATCTATATACTTAAATTTAAATTTAGATTTTTTTATTATTTTATCGACTACATTTAACATATTTTTATAGGGTATATGACTTGTAATTTGGCTTCCAATATGTACGCTTAAACAAATAATATTAATAAGTTTTGAGTCTCTATATTTATTAAGAAGTTCAAGAAACTTTCTCTCCGTTAAACCAAACTTATTTTCTTTTTTACCTGTAGAAATTTTTTTTAAAGTTTTAGCATCTGTATCTGGATTTAATCTAATACCTATATTTATTTTTTTTTTTCTACTTTTCGCGATTTTTTCAATTTCAATTATTTCATTTTCCGACTCTGCATTTATCAATAAAATTTTTTTATTTATAGCAAATTTAAGTTCTTCTATAGTTTTACCTACGCCAGAAAAAACAATTTTTTCTGGTTTTATTTTTGCTTTTAAAGCAGCTATCAGTTCACCCTTTGAAACTACATCAGCACCTAATCCAAATTTATTAATTATACTTAAGATACTTAAATTAGAATTAGATTTTACTGAAAAACAAATCAAAGGATTTATAGTTTTAAATATTTTTTTAAAATTATTGATATTATTTTCTATTTTATTGTGTGAATAAACATATGTAGGAGTACCAAATTTTTTTGCTATTTTTTCGGCACTCACATTCTCTATATAAAATTGCCCTTTTTTATATCTCATTAAATAATATTTTTTTGATTAACAAATATATTTTTACTTTCTTTATATTCTGGTTTAGATTTTTTTCCACACGAAGCAATAAAAGTTAAAATAATAATAATCAACAAAATTTTTTTTATCATTTAGTTTCTTTCTTATACTTTTTTATCATCTTCTTAACGTTTTCAAAAGATGTACCTCCATACGATTTTTTTGATTTTATTGAATTTTCTAAATCAAATACTTTTAAAATATCTTCATTAAGCTTGGGCTCTATTTTTTTTAATTCTTTTATAGTCAATTCATTTAGTTTAATATTTTTATATTCCGCATAATTTACAATTTTAGAAGTTATTTGATATGCTTTTCTAAATGGTTGATTGTAAAATTTTACAATATGGTCAGCCAAATCTGTTGACGTGGTAAATCCTTCATTTGCTAATTCGTACATTCTTTTTTTATTTGGAGTAAAATTTTTTAATATTTCCATAAGTATTAAAATTGAATTTTTTAATTGATCATAAGAATTAAATACTAATTCTTTATCATCTTGAAGGTCTTTAAAATAAGATAGAGGTAGTCCTTTTAAAATTGTAAGCATCGAAAATAAATTTCCAAAACTATTTCCTGTTTTCCCTCTCAAATATTCTAAAGGATCAGGATTTTTTTTTTGAGGCATTATAGAGGATCCAGTTACTATCTTATCGCTTAGCTTGATTAATTTGAAAGCGTCAGAATTCCATATTATAAATTCTTCTGCAAGTCTTGAAATATGTATGGAGCAAACTGAAACTGAATACAAAAAATCTAAAACAAAATCTCTATCTGAAATAGTATCAATTGAATTATGTGTTGGATTTCTAAATTTTAATTTTCTTGATGTATAGTATCTGTCGATATTAAAATTTGTTCCTACCAAAGCCGAAGCACCTAATGGATTTTCTGATAAATTTTCCAAATTATTTTGGAATCTTCTTTTATCTCGTTTAAACATTTCAAAATAAGCTAATAAATAATGTCCAAATGAAACAGGTTGAGCATTTCTTAAATGTGTGAAACCTGGCATTATAGTTCTAATATTTTTTTCAGCATCTTTTAAAATAATTTTTAATAAATTATTTAATTGTTTGACAATTTCGTTAGTTGAACTTCTTAACCAGAGTTTAAAATCTGTTATAACTTGGTCATTTCTAGATCTTCCTGTATGAATATATCCGGCATCTTCTCCAATAATTTCAAATAACCTACTCTCAATATTCATATGTATATCTTCAAGATTAGTATCAAAAACAAATTTTTTTTTTGTAATTTCATTTTTTATTCTATTTAATCCCCAAACTAATTTATTTTTAATTTTAAATGATATAATTTTCTGTTTAAATAACATTTCAACATGCACAATTGATGCTACAATGTCTTCTTTAAATAATCTTTTATCTACATCAATCGAACTACCAACTTTTTTAAAAATAGAAGATGTATCTTTCTTTATTCTTGTATTCCAAATAGCCTTATTGTTTTTATTTTGTACCATGTTATGTAACTATACCCTTTAGAATGAAATTATTAACATTAAAATTTATTTTAGTATTTATATATTTAATATCATCAAGTTCATCATATGCAATACAACAACTAAATATAAAGAATCTTATTATACATAAAGATCCTATAAAATTAGAAAAAATAAATTTTAAAAATGTTAATAATGAATTAATAAATCTAAACAAATTTAAAAATTCGATTGTTATTATAAATTTTTGGGCAACATGGTGTGCTCCATGTATTGAAGAAATGCCATCTTTAGATAGATTACAATCAAATCCAGAATTTAAAAATTTAGAAATATTACCAATAAATATTGGAAGAGATAGTATTCAAAAATCTAAGGATTTTTTTAAAAAGCTGAAAATAAATAATTTAAAAATATATTTTGATAATGATGAGGAGTTAGCAAATAAGTTTTTATTAAGAGGATTGCCAACAACAGTTTTTATAAATAAAAAAGGAGAAGAATTCGCAAGAATTATTGGATTTGTAGATTTTGATGATAAAAAAATTATGAAATGGTTACAGAAATTTGACTGAAATTTTTTGACTTATGAAATTTAGTTTAGAAACAAAAATTATAAAACCAGATAATAGTATTAAAAATGCTTTAATTTTACTTCATGGTTATGGAGGTGATGGTAATGATATAAGTGCTTTGACCTTAAGTTGGAAAAGATTTTTACCAGAAACAATATTTCTCTGTCCTAATGGACATGAAACTTGCTCAATTAATCCAAATGGTTTTCAATGGTTTAATTTAGAAAAAGACGACCCATCTTATATTATTGATGAAACAATTAAAGCAGAGAAAAAATTAAATTATTTTATTAATGAAGTTAAATCTGAGTATAAATTAGATAATTCTAAAATATGTATTTCAGGTTTTAGCCAGGGATGTATGATTTCCATTAATATAGGTTTAACAGCAGAAGAGAAATTTAATTGTATTGTAGGTTTTTCAGGAAAAATAATTAATAAAGAAAATATTTTAAAAAGAATAAAATCAAAAACTAAAATGCTTTTACTTCACGGTGATGAAGATGTTGTTGTTCCACCAAGTAATTTGCTTGAAGCAAAAGATTTTTTAATTAGAAATAAAATTAATATTGAAACACAAATGATAAAAAATTGTGGTCATCATATATCTGTTGAAGCTTCAAGTATTGCATTAAATTATATAAAAAAAAACTTATATGCCTAATAAATCTTTAATAGATATTTTGCCATGTTGATTAATAAAATTATTTAAGTTAATCTTTATTTATGAATAATACTTTTGAAGCAAATATGTCTTTAGAAAAATGTCCCGCACTTGTTTTAAATGCTGATTATAGACCTTTAAGTTATTATCCACTATCCTTGTGGAGTTGGCAGGACTCAATAAAATCAGTTTTTTTAGATAGAGTATCAATAGTAAGTTATTATGATAGAATAATTAGGAGTCCTTCGTTCAGTATGAAACTACCAAGTGTAATTGCTCTGAAAAGTTATATCAGACCGCAAACTAATCCAAATTTTACTAGGTTCAATGTATTCTTAAGAGACAAATTTTCATGCCAATACTGTGGAGATAAGAAAGAATTAACATTTGATCACCTACTTCCAAGATCAAAAGGTGGAAAAACTAACTGGGACAATGTAGTAACAGCATGCTCAGCTTGTAATGTACAAAAAGGGGGACGATTACTTAAATTTTCAGGAATGAAATTGAATCAAAGACCATATCGTCCAACAACTGAAGACTTACATAGGAACGGAAAAAATTTCCCCCCAAACTTTTTGCATAAAAGTTGGATAGATTATTTATATTGGGATGTAGAATTAGAACCTTAACTAAATCTTTTCTGATATTACTATTGCAATTTTAGATCCAGTTTTTATGATTTTATCCATTATTGAGTAAAAACCTTCTTTTGTTGCGCCTTGCTCATATGCAATGTCTTTGTGGTGCAACTCATCATCTCTAAATTTAATTATTTTACTTTTAAGTTCTTTTTCATCATTTTCTAAATGATCAATCTGGTTTTGATAATGTTTATCAATCACTTCTTCCACTGATGCTGTACAAAGCATTGCTGCTTTTTTTCCCATTAAAGTAGATCCAAATCCAAGTCCAACACCTAGTATATCCCACAATGGCAAAAACTTTGTTGGCTTAATATTTCTTCTTTTTATTTCCTTTTCAAAAAAATCACAGTGTTCTTTTTCATGAATTTGCATTTCTTCAATTTTTTTTTTTAGTTCATCATTTTTTATTATTGTATTAAGGGCTAAAAGTTGTCCTTCATAAATTTTAATAGCTCCCCTCTCTCCAGCATGGTCAACTCTAATAAATTGCTCTATTAAGTTTTTATTTGTTTTTTTCATATTTGATTATTTTCAAAATTAATACAAAAACTATTAATGATAACAAAAAGTTTATTGTCGCAAGTGATAATCCAAAAATTCGAAAATCAACATTTTTACAAGAATTTACATCTGAATTAAGTGACTTCAGTAATTGTTTTTTATCTATAATATTTAATGAGTCATTTGTGCATCCAGAAAATTCGCTAAAAATTTCTTGTTCTATACCAAAATGATAACCAGAAATTAAAAAGCTAGAAAAAAAAGTTAATAACAATAAATACATCCATTTTAAATTTTTATAGTAGTTTATTCCAAATAAAGTAATAAAAATTGCTATTAAATATGGTATCCTCTGATAAATACATAACTTACAAGGGGAATAGCCTAAATAAAATTCAATATACAAAGCTGTCAACAAAGAAAGCAAAGAAAAAATGAAAATAGTTATGTAAAAATTTTTAATTTTAAAAATATTAAACATTATTTAAATTAAAAAGTTACTTAAAAATTTATAAATTAGATAGGCAAAAATAATTAAAATTATTGATGCAATTATTGATATTTTTAATAGTTTCTTTTCAATCAATATTTTCATTGCTGGACCAAAATTTCCAATCAAAAAAGCAATTAAGAAAAATCGAGAACCCCTAGTTAATATAGCGACAATAATAAAATATACTAAATTGAAATGAACAAAACCACTGCTAATAGTTAAAAGTTTAAACGGCACTGGAGAAAATCCAGCTATAGCTAGTAAAGTCATCCAGGCAATTACGCCTCCTTCAGACGAAACTTTACTTTTCCAAAAACTTGGATCTACTCCATAAAATTCAAAAATTTTAATTCCTATTTCATTAAAAAAAACATAACCAATAAAATATCCTAAGCATGCACCAAGAACAGAACCCACTGTAGCGATTAATGCAATTTTTACCCATTCTTTTCTTTTTGCTATTGTCATTGGAATTATTAATACATCTGGAGGTATAGGAAATATGAAACTTTCTATAAACGAAATAGAACCTAAAAAAATTTTTGAACTTTTATGGCCTGCTAATTTGATTGATTTTAAATAAAGTTCTTTGAACATATTTTCTTTTAATACAATAATTCTTCTTATACTATTATTTTATAAACAAATTAATGATAATTAAATTAGGGCGAATGGCGGAACTGGTAGACGCGTTGGACTCAAAATCCAATAGTAGCAATACTGTGAGAGTTCGATTCTCTCTTTGCCCACCAAAAAGTTATGGATCTTACAAAAATAAATAGTTTAACAGAATTATTTTTTTACCAATTTGAAAAACAAAAAGATAAAAACAAAATATTATTATCATCTTTAAAAGAACCTAAAAGGGACTTCACTTGGCAACAAACATTTCAATCAATAAATAATCTTACAAATGAATTAAAAAAATATGTAAATAAAGGAGATAGATGTCTATTAATTTCTGAAAATAGACCAGAATGGTTTATTTCTGATTTTTCAATAATGCTTTCTGAAACGATAACAGTTCCTGCATATACAACTTATGCTGAAAGAGATTATGAATATATAATAGATGACTGTACCCCTTCTATAGTTTTTGTTTCAAATATGGAACAATTTAATAAAGTTAAAGATATAATTAAAAATAAAAATTTTATTAAAAAAATTTTCTCTTTTGAAAAATTAGATGAATTAAACGAAGACGATTATGTCAATATTAATAGCTTAACTTTAAATACTAAAAAAAATAATTTTGAAATACAGATTGCACGAAAAAATCCAGCTTGTATAATTTATACATCAGGTACGCAAGGAAATCCTAAGGGAGTAATATTAAGTCATGGTGGAATTTTAAATAATTGCGAAGGTGCAATTGAAATTTTAAAACCATTAATTACAAATCACCAAACAAGATTCTTAACATGGTTGCCTCTATCCCATTCTTATGAACATACAGTTCAGTTTGTTCAGATAACAGTTGAAGCTAGAGTATTCTACGCTGAAAGTATTGATAAATTAATTAAAAATATGAATGATTGTAGTCCAGAAATTATGACGGCAGTTCCAAGATTTTATCAAAATCTTTATCAGAAAATAAATTCTAGCTTTAATAAAACTACCGGAGTTAGAAAAATTCTCATAAAAAAAATGTTAAATTTAGGTCTAAAAAAAATCAAAAAAGAGCCTTTGAACTATATAGAAAAAGTACTTGATATCATTCTTGACAAAATAGTAAGAAAGAAAATAAAGGCACAATTTGGTGGCTCCCTAAAAACCTTCGTTTCTGGTGGAGGAGCACTGGATAAAGAAGTAGGTTTTTTTTTAAATGCTATTGGTTTACCAACTTTACAAGGATACGGACTTACCGAAACATCTCCTGTTGTAAGTTGTAATCCTATAAATGACATAAGGGTTGAAACAGTGGGACCTCCATTTAAAGGAAATGAGGTAAAAATTGCAGAAGATGGAGAAATACTTGTTAAGGGTGAAAATGTGATGCTAGGGTATTGGAATAAGAAGGAGGAAACTGACAAAGTTTTGAAAAATGGATGGCTTCATACTGGAGATATAGGAGTTTTTGAAAGTAACTATCTTAAAATAACTGATAGAAAAAAAGATATTATAATTACTCCAGGTGGAGATAATATT
>CACOED010000022.1 GCA_902626245.1 uncultured Pelagibacteraceae bacterium
CTGAAATTGGAAATATAATTAAACGTACAAAAATTGTTCCAGACTTTATAAATGTTGGTGGTGGTTTTCCTACAATTTATCCAGATTTAATTCCTCAATCTATTGAAAACTATTTTGATGAAATAAAAAATGCATTAAAAAATTTAAAATTAGAAAAATTGCCAAAAATAATATGTGAACCTGGTAGAGCAATTGTTGCAGAAAGTGGATCTACAATAGTTAAAGTTAATCTTAGAAAGAAACAAAAACTTTATATCAATGATGGAACATATGGATCTTTGTTTGATGCAGGTTTCCCCAATATAGTTTATCCGTCAAAATTAATTAGAAATGGAAGAATTATATCAAAAAAACTTACATCTTTTGATTTTTATGGTCCAACGTGTGATAGCATGGATTATATGAAAGGACCTTTTATTTTACCAAATAATATAAAAGAAAATGATTATATAGAACTTGGACAACTTGGAGCATATGGTTTAACTTTCAGAACAAATTTTAATGGCCTTTACTCAGATAATATATTTGAAGTTGAAGATAGTCCAATAATGACCATGTATAACAAAGAAATTGAAAAACAATTTCTTGTTGCCTAAATGTCAGATAAAAAAAATTTAGGACATAACAGAAAAAAAGATTTTCTTAATTCTCCAGTTGAACATATTGATATCACTTCATTTGATGCAAGAAAAATAATTGCTTCAATGAAAAAAATGTCTTTTGTTTCGAGAGAAACTGCAAATGCAGCCAATATATTTAATGAAATGATTAAAGATAAAAATTGCACAATTTTCTTAACCTTGGCTGGGTCTACTTCTGCAGCGGGGTGTATGCACATTTATAGAGATATGATTAAATATAATATGATTGATGCTGTTGTAGCTACTGGTGCATCAATTATTGATATGGATTTCTTTGAGGCGCTTGGTTTTAAACACTATCAAGGTTCTCAATTTCAAGATGATACTGAATTGCGAAAAAATTATATTGATAGAATTTATGATACTTATATCGATGAAGACGAACTCCAAATGTGTGACAAAACTATATGTGAAATTGCTGATAAGTTAGAACCAAAAAGTTATACTTCTAGAGAGTTTATCCATGAAATTGGAAAATATTTAAAAAATAATTCTAAAAAGAAAGACTCATTAATAGAAATAGCATATGAAAATAATGTTCCAATTTTTTGTCCAGCTTTTACAGACTCAAGTGCTGGATTTGGCCTGGTAATGCATCAAGAAAAAAACCCTAACAAGCATATTACCATAGATTCAATTAGAGAATTTCGAGAACTTACTGAAATTAAAATTAGATCCAAAGGATCTGGACTATTTATGATCGGCGGAGGAGTACCAAAAAATTTTATTCAAGATACAGTTATTTGCGCTGAACTTTTAGGAAAAGAAGTAGATATGCATAAATATGCTGTTCAAATAACCGTTGCTGATTCAAGAGATGGTGCATGTAGTAGTTCTACTTTAAAAGAAGCAAGTTCTTGGGGTAAAGTTGATATTACGAAAGAACAAATGGTTTTTGCTGAAGCGACCAGTGTTCTTCCTTTAATTGCAAGCGATGCTTATCATAACGGTTTTTGGAAGAATAGAACAAGAAAAAATTTTTCAAAAATATTTGGGTAAAAATTGAATTTCTTATCAAATAAACAGGGATTTCTTGGAATTGATAACAAATTTAATGTCAAAGAAAAAGTTATAGTTGTTCCGTTTGGTTTAGAAAAAACTGTTAGTTATGGTGGTGGAACAAAAAACGGTCCAAAGGAAATTATTAGAGCCTCACATCAGGTTGAATTATACGATGATGAATTAAATTGTGAACCCTACAAAAAAATTGGAATTAAAACATTAAAACCTTTCAAAATAGATAAAAATATAAAAAAAGCGTTAAAAAAAATATCGAAAATAAATGAAGAAATTTTAAATAAGAAAATTTTTCCATTAACTCTTGGGGGTGAACATTCAATAACACCTGGTTGTATAGTTCCATTCGTGAAAAAATATAAAAAATTATGTTTACTCCACTTTGATGCACATGCTGATTTAAGAGAGAGTTATAATGGAGAAAAATTTTCACATGCGTCTGCAATAAAAAGATGTTTAGATTATAAAAATGTTTCAGTGGTATCTTTTGGTATTAGAAATATATCCCAAAATGAAGTTTCATATTTAAAAAAAAATTCCTCAAGAATTAATATATTTTGGGCAAAAGATAAAAAAAAATGGAATTTAAATAAATTTAAAAAATTAATTAAAAATAAAACAGTTTATTTAACTTTTGATGTAGATGGATTTGATTCGAGTATAATGCCAGCAACTGGTACTCCTGAGCCTGGTGGTATTTTTTGGGATGAAACTTTAGAAATAATAAAAATAGCTATCAAAAATTCAAATATAGTTGGTGCAGATATAAACGAACTTGCTCCAATAAAAGGATTTAATTCATACAACTTTTTAGTTGCTAAGCTAGCTTATAAAATTCTATCTTATAAATTTTTATATAAATAATTATTAAACTGCCTTTACTCTACCTAATAATAATTTAAATGGGATTAGCATTACAAGCGCAACAAAAATCTTAACAGCTAAATCACCTAGGGATAAAGTGAACCAGGGAATTCCTGTTGCATAAAAGGATATTGAGAAAAATAAAAAAGTATCAACAGTAGATCCAATTAAAGATGATGTTAAAGGAGCCACAAACCACTTTTTTTGTCTTAGTTGATCAAAAATTTGAACATCAATTAATTGGGCAACTATAAAAGCAGTACCTGAACCAATTGCAATTCTTACTGAAATTAAATCTGCAAAATTAGTTGAAAATAAAAGTGTAAAACAAATACCTAGAGCAAAACCTATATAAACAATTTTTTTTGCAATTATTTTTCCATAAAATCTATTTGAAATGTCAGTTATTAAAAAAGCAATTGGATAACTAAATGCTCCATAAGTTAATATATCCTTTAATCCAAAATAGTTAATTGGAAACTGAACTAAATAATTAGATATCAAAACAACTACTCCCATTAATAATGAAAGTATTACAAAAGTTTTACTCATTAAGCAGATTTACTAATTAATGATTTTTTTAATTTTTTTAATCTAGGAGATAAATTTTTTGACTTTGCACTTTTAATAAACTGATCAAAACTACCTTTTTTATCAACAGTTCTTACACCCGCATTTGATACGGTTAATTTTAAGCTTTTATTTAATACAATACTCTTAAACCTTACTTTTTTAAGATTTGGCAAAAATCTTCTTTTAGTCTTATTATTTGCATGACTAACCTTGTGACCTTTAAGAGGAATTTTTCCAGTGAGTTCACATTTTTTAGACATAAAATTTATGATTGTATAGGTGTTCTAAAGTTACCAGTCAAGATCAATTTTTGCTTCCTACTACATCGGATATATTTTTTACTCCTTCTTTTTCTAAAATATTTACTAATTCTTTAGTAATTTTTGATGCGATGTTAGGTCCTTGATAAATCATACCGGTATAGAGTTGAATTAAACTAGCTCCATTAATTATTTTCTGATAAGCGCTATAACCAGAATCAACTCCTCCTACACCAATAATTTTTATTTTTTCTTTTAAGATTTTATAGAATTTATTAATTAGTTCATTTGATCTTTTTTCCAAAGGCTTTCCTGATAGTCCTCCTTTTTCTAATTTATTAATATTAGATAGATTTTCTCTATTTTTATCACTTGTATTTGAAATTATTACTGCGTCGACACCATATTTTAAAAGTAAATCTGAAATTATATTTATATTTTTATCTTCTATATCAGGCGATATTTTTACTATGATAGGCACTGAAGTTTTAAGTATTTTTTTTTCTTTTTCAATTAAACTCAATAATTCACTTAGCTCATCTTCATTATGAAAACTTCTCAAATTTTCTGTATTAGGAGAAGAAATATTTATAGTCAAGTAATCTGCAAGATTATAAAATTTACGAAAACAAATTAAATAATCTTCTAATCTATTATTTGAGTCTTTATTTGGTCCTATATTAATTCCAAATAAACCTTTAGGAGAATTTGAAATAATTCTAGATCTAACTTTTTCAGAACCTGAATTGTTAAAACCAAGTCTATTTATTAGGGCCATATCTTCTTCAAGACGAAATATTCTTGGTTTAGGATTTCCATACTGATTATTTGGAGTCACTGTTCCAACCTCAACAAACCCAAAACCTAATTTAAACAAAGGATTGTAAACTTCTGCATCTTTATCAAATCCAGCTGCAATACCTATTGGATTTGGAATCATTTTTCCAAAAATTTCTGTTTTAATTATTTTGTTATTTTGTATTTTGCCCTGAGGAATAGGGTTATATTTAAGTGCCTTAATAGCTAAATCATGTGCTATTTCAGGATCTAATTTAAATATTAACGATCTTATTTTTGAAAACATCAGTTAATTTTATCTTTTATTAATTGTTGTGTCTCCTTAACTCCAAAAAAGCTTATAAAAAAACCCATTCTTGGACCGTTTTCACCACCAAAAACTACCTCATAAATTAATTTGAACCAATCTCTTAGATTTTCTTTATAACCGTTTTCTTTTCCAACTGTATAAATTTTTGTTTGAATTTCTTCAGGCTGCATTTCTTCAGTACATTTTTCTAATGCAGAAACTAATGCTTCTAGTGCTTTTTTTTCTCCAGAATTGGGTTTTTTATATTTTTTATTTATTTTAATTACATCATTGAAATATTTAATTGCATATTCAATCAACATATCAAATATTGGATGATCTTTTTCTAAAATATTTGGTTTATATTTTTTTACAAATTTCCATAAAAGTTCTTTCGAATTAGCATTACTGGCTTCAACTAGGTTAAGAAGCATAGAAAATGTCATAATTGTTTTTTCTTTTGGAATTTTACCGTTATGAACATGCCAAACAGGATTTATTAGCATTTGTAGTTCATTTTGATTTTTTCCCTTTTCAATAAAATCTAAATACTCATCGACAGCTTTTGGAACAATTTCTTTATATAATTTTTTTGCTCTTTTTGGATTTTGATACATAAATAAAGATAAACTTTCAGGGGAGGCATATTCCAACCATTCATCAATTGTTATTCCATTTCCTTTTGATTTAGATATTTTTTCTCCCTTTTCATCTAGAAATAATTCATAAGCAAAACCTGAGGGGTTAGTTTTTCCTAATATCTTTATAATTTTTGTAGACAAAATTGCACTTTCAATTAAATCCTTTCCATACATTTCAAAATCAACATCTAAAGCATACCATCTCATAGCCCAGTCTACTTTCCATTGAAGTTTACAATGTGCGTCCAAAATACTTTTTTCTAATTTTTTACCATTATTATCAAAAATAATTTTTGAATTTTTTTCATCTATCTCTAAAACTGGAATCTCTAAAACAACATCAGTGTCTGGGCAAATTGGTAAAAATGGTGAATAAGTTTTTTGTCTCTCTTTGCCTAATGTTGGAATAATTATATCCATTATTTCATTATATTTTCTAAGAATCAGTTTTAATGTTTCATTAAAAAAACCAGACTTATAAAGTTCAGTTGAGCTTTTAAATGTATAATTAAAATTAAAATTGTTTAAAAAGGTTTTTAGCATTTCATTATTATGCTCTCCAAAACTGTTAAATTTTTTAAATGGATCTGGTACAATTGTTAGAGGTTTGTGTAAATTATTTTCCAAAAGTTCCTTATTTGGAATATTTTCTGGAATTTTTCTAAGTCCATCTAAATCATCTGAAAATGTAATTATTTCTTTGGGTGTATCAGTCAATTTGTTTAATGCATTTACAATCATTGAAGTTCTGGCAACCTCACCAAAAGTACCAATATGTGGAAGTCCACTAGGACCATATCCAGTTTGTAAAATTATTTTACCCTTTTGATCTATATATTTTTTTCTTTCACGAAGAATTTTTTTAGCCTCAACAAAAGGCCATGCATTAGTTTTTTCTATGTTTGCTTTATCAATCACAATTTAAATACAAAAATAACTCATAAATTCATAGTTTTAATAATTCTTATAGAGTTGAAATTTATTTACCATAAAATAATGTTCATTCAAAATGTCGAATTATAAAACTGTTTTTTTTACTCTTGGAGTATTACAAGTAATTTTGGGATTGGCCATGATTATTCCAGTAATTATTCAGTTTATATATAATGAGTTAGACTCTTCATTTATTAGTTCAGGAATTATTACAATTATTTTTGGGATACTTTTTTTTTTATCAAATCTAGATCATGATAAAAAGTTAAATTTACCTCAAGCTTTTCTATTAACTTCTCTTTCATGGCTAAGCATTGCTATATTTGGTTCTTTACCATTTATATTTTCTAATTTGAATTTGACTATTACTGACTCATTTTTTGAAAGCATGTCTGGAATTACTACAACTGGTTCCACTGTAATAATTAGCTTGGACACTGCACCAAAAAGTATATTATTTTGGAGAGCTATACTTCAGTGGTTAGGAGGAATTGGTATAATTGTAATGGCAATTACCCTTATGCCAATAATGAATGTAGGAGGTATGCAACTATTTAAAGTATCGAGTAACGATAATGCTGAAAAAATTTTACCAAAATCCAAAGAAATTAGTTTGAGATTAATAATTATCTACTCGAGCCTGACATTTTTGTGCGCTTTATTTTACAAAATTTTTGGAATGAATTTTTTTGATAGCCTTACTCATTCAATGACTACTATTGCTACTGGTGGTTTTTCAAATTATAATGAATCTATAGGATATTTTGATAATATTTATATAGAAACTATCTCAATGGTATTTGTATTATTAGGAAGTTTACCTTTTATTGCTTATATAAAATTTCTTAATGGTGATAAACAAATTTTTTTTACTGATGCTCAAATTAAAACTTTTTTTAAAATAATATTATTTTCAATTATAATATTATTTATTTATTTAACTATTTTCAGACAAAGTTTATTTGAAATAAGTATAAGATCAATTACATTTAATGTAATTTCTATTTTGACAGGTACAGGGTATGTAACAAAAGATTTTGACCAATGGGGAAATTTCTCACTTATATTTTTTTTAATTTTAATGTTTATTGGTGGATGTGCAGGATCAACAGCATGTGGAATAAAAATTTTTAGAATTCAATTACTTTATCATTTCTTGTTAAATCAACTAAAAAAAATAATATATCCAAGAGGTATTTTTGTTATAAAATACGATAAAAAAAATATTGATGACAAATTTATGTCATCAGTAATTTCATTTATATTTCTTTATATTGTTATTTTTTTCTTTTTAACTGCAATATTATCTTTAACTGGTTTAGATTTTGTTACATCAATTTCTGGAGCAGCAACTTCTATTTCCAATGTAGGTCCTGGATTAGGTGAAATTATCGGACCTAATGGTAATTTCTCTTCATTATCTGATCCTTCTAAATGGGCTTTGAGTATGGGGATGATTTTAGGTAGACTCGAGTTGTTTGCTATACTAGTGTTGTTTATTCCATCTTTTTGGAGAAAGTATTAATGATAGAAAAAAAACAAAGTTGGGTTGAATCACTTTTGGTTTATAAAGATGTTAGAATGATCAGAATACTGCTCCTAGGAGCAATAAGTGGTTTTCCTTGGGTATTAATTGCAAGTAGTTTGAGTCTTTGGCTAAAAGAAGAAGGGCTTAGTAGATCGACTATTGGATGGGCAGGTTTAATATTTGGTGTCTATGCATTTAATTATTTATGGGCTCCCATTATAGATAGAATTCAAATTCCTCTATTAACAAAAAAACTAGGTCACAGAAGAGGATGGATAGTTTTAATGCAAATTGCAATTTTGCTAAGTTTGATAGTTTGGAGTTTTATAAATCCAACACAAAACTTAGCTCTTTTAATTAGTATTGGATTAATTATTGCTATAGCTTCTGCTACGCAAGACATAACTGTTGACGCATTAAGAATTGAACAAATCAATGAAAATGAGGGAAAAGCTATGGCGGCTGGAGCAGCAATGGCAGTGGTTGGTTGGTGGACTGGTTATAAACTAGGAGGAGTTATAGCTTTGTTTACAGCGGAATTTTTTGAAAATATGGGCTTTACAGATTATTGGCAAGCTACTTTTTTAGTTTTAGGCGTTGTAATAATTTTAATGAATATTGGATTGATGTTTGTTCATGAGCCAATTGAAACTGATAGACAAGTAAAACAAAGAGAAACTGATAAAATAATTGAGCAAAGACTTGGGTCGAGCAATATTATAACTAATTTTATAGCTTATATTACAGGAACTATTGGTGGACCCATCATAAGTTTCTTTAAAAAAAATGGATTTGCTATTGCTGCAGGAATTTTAGGTTTTGTATTTTTATTTAAAATTGGTGAAGCATTTCTTGGTCGTATGTCTATTGTTTTTTATAAAGAAATTGGTTTTTCTAAAGGACAGATTGCTATTTACTCAAAAGGGCTTGGTTGGATAACAACAGTAGTATTTACACTGCTAGGAGGAGTAATGGCTATGAGAGCAGGAACAATAAAAACAATGTTTTTTGCTGGAGGATTAATGGCATTAACAAATTTACTATTTGCAGTTTTAGCTTGGACGGGTAAATCTGAATTATTATTCGCAATTGCAGTAATAGCTGATGATATTACTGCTGCATTTGCAACAGTAGCTTTTGTAGCCTTTATTTCTTTATTAGTTGATAGAACTTATACTGCTACTCAATATGCTTTGCTTGCCTCAATAGGAACTGCTGGTAGAACAACTCTCGCTTCCTCTTCAGGAGCTTTAGTTGATTGGCTAAATGGAGAATGGGGAACTTTTTTTGTTTTAACCACAATAATGGTCATTCCATCTTTACTTTGTTTATGGTTCATAAGAAATAAAATAAAAATTGGTGCAAAGTAATTATTACTCAACATATTCCTGTATAAATATATATGAACAACCATCAAAAGGTGCCAAAATTAGTTCACAAATTATTTATGGTGAAAAATTTAAAGTTTTAAAAAAAATAAAAAGTTTTCTAAAAATAAGAACATCTTATGATAAATATACTGGATATATAAAAAATAAAAAATTTATTAAAAAATTTAAACCTACACATAAAGTAAAAACTTTAAAAACTAAAATTTATAAATCAAAAAGTTTTTTACCATTTTCAAGTGAAATAAGAATTATTAAAAGTGAAAAAAAATATGCTATGTTCGAAAAAAATAAATGGATAAAACAAAAAGATATAACTCATATAAGTAAAAAAGAAAAAAATTTTGCTAAAATTTTTAAGTCATATTTAAATTGTAAATATAAATGGGGAGGAAAGACTCATCGGGGAATTGATTGTTCAGCACTAGTTCAAATTTTTTATAAATTTAATAAAAGGTATTTTCCAAGAGATACTATTGATCAAATAAGTTACAAAAAGGGGAAAAAAACAAAAAAAAAATTTAAACCTGGTGATATTATTTATTGGAACGGACATGTAGCAGTATGTATTAATTCAAAGAAACTAATTCATGCTTATGGGCCAGAAAAAAAAGTTATTATAATGTCAATTAATGAAACTATAAAAAGAATAGAAAGAACTGCAAATTTGAAAATCAAAAGAGTTTGCAAAATATAAATTATTCTCTTCCAAAATCTGGTTTGGACACATCTTGTTTTAATTGAACAATTTGTTTTCTTACTTTTTTTGAATGAGCCAATCTAAATAAAAGTTTTTTATTATTTTTATTTTGAATTATTTTTTTGAATGAGTTTAAATTTTTAGTAAATAAGTTTATTGCTTTAATTATATTATCATTGTTAAAAAATATATCTCTCCACATAATCTCATTCGATGCTGCTATCCTTGAAAAATCTCTCAATCCTCCAGCACTGTATTGAATTAGATTTTTTCTTTGAATTTTTTGTGAGTCTTGAGCTGTTTTAATTAGGTTGTATGCAATTAAATGGGGCAAATGACTTGTTATAGAAAAAATTTTATCATGGTTAACAGGATTCATTAAAACTATTTTAGAACCAATTTTTCTCCAAAATTTATTTAATAAATTAAATTTTTTTGAATTTTGCTTTTTTTCTTTAATAATTACACACCATTTATTTAAAAACAAATTTTTATTTCCATATTCTGGGCCACTAACCTCAGATCCTGCTATTGGATGACTAGATATCCAATTTAATTTTTTATTAAGTACTTTATTTTTTAATTTAATTATATTTTGTTTTGTAGAGCCAACATCTGTAATCAAACAACTCACTTTTAAAATTTTGTTTAATTTTTCAATTATTTTTTTGTACTGATTCATAGGAGTACATAAAATAACTAAATCAACATCAGAAATTTCAGTATTTATATTTTTAATTAATTTACAATTTGATCTAATTTTTTTTATTTTAGAAATATTTTTTTTTGATTTTTCTATTACAAAAATTTCTTTT
>CACOED010000023.1 GCA_902626245.1 uncultured Pelagibacteraceae bacterium
ATTTAATTTTAAAAAGTATAAGCAGTTCTGGTTTCAAAAATAGTGCGACATTTTTTAGTATAAGTGATAGTTCAAAATTTGGAGGTCAAATAGGATGGATAAGTGAAACTCAATTAAATGAAATTATGCTCAAAGAAGTAAAAAATCTAAAAATTAACCAAATAACAAAACCAATACAAACTAGCGGTGGATATTTAGTTTTAAAATTAAATGATAAAAAAAATAAAGAAGTTAAAATAGATTTAAAAAAAACTATTAATCAAAGAATTTCTCAAGAAAGAAATAGACAACTAAATCAATTTTCATTAATTTATTTTAATAAAATAAAACAGAATATATTTATTAGTGAAAAATAAAACTCCTTTATTGATAGTTCTTGGAGAACCAAATAGTATTTTTTCTGAATTATTATTTAAATTATATAAAAAAAAAATCGTAAAAAAATTTAATAGACCAATTATTCTTATTGGTTCAGAAAATTTATTGAAATTACAAATGAAATTTTTGAAATACTCATTTAAAATTAAAAAAATAAATTCTTTAAATTTAAAAAAAATAAATTTAAACAAAAAACATATAAATATTTTTAATGTTGAATATAAATTTAAAAAAACTTTTGATAAAATTTCTTATAAATCAAAAAAATATATTAATGATTGTTTCAACATCGCTATTAGATTATTAAAAGAAAAATCCGCATTTGGTTTAATTAACGGTCCGGTATCAAAAACACATTTTTTAGAAAAAAAATATTTAGGAATTACTGAATATTTGGCAAATAAAACTAAAACTAAAAATGAACCAACCATGTTGATTTATAATTCAAATTTTTCTGTATGCCCAATAACAACTCATCTTCCTATTAACCGTGTAAGTAAAGTTTTAAGCAAAACTAAAATTATAAATCATGTGAAAAATATAAATTATTTCTACAAAAAAAAATTAAATAAAAAAGCAAAATTTGCAATATTAGGACTTAACCCTCATTGCGAATCTATAGACAAAATAAGCGAGGAGAGAAAAATAATTAAACCAGCAATTAAATTTCTTACAAGGAAAAAAATAAATATAAAAGGTCCTTTTTCTGCAGATACTTTTTTTTCGAAAAAGAATATATCTCATTACGATATAGCGATTGGCATGTATCATGATCAAGTGCTTACACCAATGAAAACTATATTTGATTTTAATGCTATTAATTTAACATTAGGCTTGCCTTTTTTACGAGTTTCTCCTGATCATGGAACAAATAATCAAATGGCTGGAAAAAATAAATCTAATGCACAGTCATTAATTTCTTCAATTAGTTTCTTTAAAAAAATTAAATGAAAAAAAAGTATCCTAAAAAAAGTTTAGGACAAAATTTTTTAATTGATAAAAATATTATTAGTATCATTGTAAATACTGCTGATATAAAACAAAATGATACAATTTTTGAAGTAGGTCCTGGGACTGGAAATCTTACTGAAAAAATTCTATCAAAAAAACCAAAAAAAGTATTTGCTGTTGAAATGGATGAATTTTTGACAAAGAAATTACATGAAAAATTCAAAGAAAAAATCGTATTAATTAATGAAGATATATTAAAAGTTGATGAAAAAAAACTCTCAAATGATCCAATGATTGTTTTTGGAAATTTGCCTTATAATATTTCTACTCAAATTTTAGTTAAATGGATTAGATATATAAATATAGATAATACATTTAAAAAATTTATTTTAATGTTCCAAAAGGAAGTGGCAGATAGAATATTGGCTGAAACTAATAGTAAAAACTATGGAAGACTTGCTATTTTATCTTCTTGGAAGTTGCAAATAAAAAAAATAATAGATGTTTCTCCTAACTCCTTTTATCCAATTCCAAAAGTTAAAAGCACAATTCTATTAATTAAGCCAAAGAAAAAATATTTTAATTTAAAAAATTCCAAAAATTTAGAAAAAATTACTAATATTTTTTTTAATCAAAGAAGAAAAATGATAAAAAGACCTTTAAATTTAATATTTAAAAATGCAAATGAAGTATCAAAAAAACTAAATATCAATGTTAAAGATAGGCCTCAAAATTTATCACCATTAAAATATTTTGAAATATGTAAAGAATATGAAAATTTAAATTTTTAGTTTTTGTATATGATTTAAAATTTTATTTTTATCGTAATTATATTCTGAATTTTCTATTTTTTTATTTATAAGTTTTTTGATTTCATCATAGCATTCATTTAGATCATCGTTAATGACTACAAAATCATAATTTTCCCAGTGCACAATATCCTCATTAAATTGTTTCATTCTTTCCTCAACAATATTTTTATCTTTCATATCTCTATTTTTTAATCTTTTAAAAAGTTCAGATTTACTCGGTGGCAAAATGAAAATTGTAATAATTTTATAATCTAATTTTTGTTTTTTTATTTGTTCTGTGCCTTGCCAATCAATATCAAAAATTACGTTTTCTCCTTTCTTCAATTTTTCAAATACTTGATTTTTAGATGATCCATAATAATTTTGAAAAACTTTCGCATATTCTAAAAACTCCTTATTATTAATTAAATTTTTAAATTTTTCCTTGCTTATAAAAAAATAATCTTCTCCATTAATTTCATTAGTTCTAGGTTTTCTTGTTGTATATGAGATTGAAATTTTAAAATTATTTTTTTGAGCTATTTTTTTTACAAGTGTAGTTTTTCCTGCTCCCGACGGTGACGATAATACAACTATTATCCCGTCTTTTCTTGAAGACATGTTAATATTGATTTTTTAATTTGCTTTACTCTCTATAAATTTTACAGCATCACCAACTGTAAGAATTTTTTCTGCTTCACTATCAGAAATTTCTGAACCAAACTCTTCTTCGAAAGCCATAACTAATTCCACGGTATCTAGGCTATCTGCGCCTAAGTCATCTATAAAACTAGAGTCATCATTTACTTTTGATTCATCAATTCCCAAATGGTCTGCTACTATTTTTTTTACTTTGCTTGAAATATCATCTGACATAAAATCCTTTGTGTTAAACCCGTTATTAATTTATTAAACGTTTTTGTCAAGCCATATACATTCCTCCATTAACATGTATAGTTTCTCCGGTGATGTAGGAAGCTTGTTCAGACGATAAAAAAGCGACTGAATTCGCCACATCTTCACCATTTCCCAATCTGGACATTGGTATCCTTGAAGTAATAACAGCTTTTACACTTTCAATAATATTATCTGTCATTCTTGATTGTATAAATCCTGGAGAAACACAGTTTAATGTAATATTTTTTTTTGCATATTCTATTGCTAAAGACTTGGTCATGCCAATAATACCTGCTTTTGATGCAGTATAATTTGATTGTCCTAAATTACCTGTATGTCCAACAACAGAGGAAATATTTACTACTCTTCCATATTTGTTTTTTAACATTTTTTTTATTGCATATTTAGTTAATAAAAAAGTCGAAGTTAAATTTATATCTATTACTTTTTTCCACTCTTCATCTTTCATTCTTAAAGACAAATTATCAATATTGGTTCCAGCATTATTTATTAAAACATCTAGTCCTGTTAGTTGAGTTGTTGCATTATCTATAAATTCTTCAATTTTTGAATGATCCGAAATATCAAATTTTATAACATTTATATCTGGGAAGTCTTTTTTAAGTAAATCTAATCTTTCTATATTTGTCCCAGTTGCAACAATATTTCCATCAAGAGAAATAAATTTTTTGATTATCTCTCTTCCGATTCCACCAGTAGCACCAGTAACAATTATTTTTTTATTTTTAAAATTAATCATTTAATTTTATTAAATTTAAATCTTCGATTCTATTTATACTACATACGTTAATTGTTTTATCTATTCTTTTTACTAGACCAGATAATACTTTTCCAGGACCAATTTCAATAAAATTTGTAACTCCATTTTTAATCATATAAATTATACTCTCTCTCCAGCGAACTGGGCTTTCTATTTGCTTTATAAGCAATTCCTTTATTTCTTCTATTTCTTGAGTTTCTGATGCTGTTACATTTGAAATAATTAAATTTGTTGGTTTTTTAAAATTTGTATTTTTGATTTTTTCACTCATTATAGAGGTAGCTTTATTCATCAGTTTACAATGAAATGGTGCACTGACAGAAAGTTTTATATTTTTTACTTTTTTTTCCTTCAATGTTTTGATGAATTTATCTATATCTGAATTAAGCCCACTCAAAACTATTTGTCCATTTGAATTATCATTTGCTATATAACAAGTATATTTATTTTTATTTTCTTCTAATAAATTATATATATCATTTATTTCTAAGCCTAAAACTGCCACCATTCCACCTTCACCCTTGGGTACTGCTGTTTGCATTGCTTTACCTCTTTGGCTTAATAGTTTTATTGCATCTTTAAAATCTAATGAGCCACTTGCAGCTAAGGATGAATATTCTCCAAGTGAATGACCAGCAAAATATTTTGCACTTGCTAAATCAATATCACATTCTTTTTTTATCATTTGAAAGATCGAATAGCTGGATAGAAATATTGCTGGCTGCGTATTTTCAGTTAAATTTAAATCTTCCTTAGGACCTTCTAATATCATTTTACTGATTGGATAGCCCAATACATCATCTGCTTCTTTAAATAGGTCTTTAATATAGGGTAGATTATCATATAGTTCTTTGGACATACCAACTGATTGGGAACCTTGACCTGGAAAAATTACTGAAAACATAGAAATTATTATTAATTTTAACGTTTTTTGTGTTGTATTTAAATTTTTATAATAGTATATCCCTTTTTTTTAATACATTAAAACATGAACTTTTACGAACATACAATTATAGCTAGACAAGATATCGGTGCTAGTCAACTGAAACAAATACAAGAAAAGTATACTAATCTTGTAATAAAAAATGAGGGAAAAGTATTAAAAACTGAGAATTGGGGTCTTCTAAATTTATCCTATTTGATAAAAAGAAACAAAAAAGGAAACTATATTCACTTTAAAATAGAAGGTAGTGGCAAAACAATAGTAGAGCTAGAAAAGAATGAGAAAATTGATAAGAATCTTTTACGATATCTAACTGTTAAAGTTAAAAAATTAGATTTAAAGACAAATTATTTTGAAAAAAAAACTGAGGAAACAAAAACAAAATCAAACTAAACAATGAAAAGTTCAAGGAATAAAAAAAAAAAATTTAACCAAAATAACTTTGCTAAATTAAGCGTTTTTCAACCTCAAAAGTATAAATTTAAAAAAAAATGTCCATTGTCTGAAAAGGGCGCACCAGCGGTTGATTACAAAAATATAAAACTTTTAAAAAAATATGTTTCAGAGAATGGAAAAATTATGCCATCAAGAATAACTTCTGTAAGTCAAAAAAAACAAAGAGAACTTTCTCTATCAATTAAAAGAGCAAGAAACTTAGCATTAATTTAATGAAAATAATTTTATTAGAAAATGTAAGAAAAGTAGGATCTATCGGTGATGTAATTGATGTAAAAAGAGGTTTTGCTAGAAATTATCTCATTTCAAAAAAAAAAGCGCTTTTTGCATCTAAAGAAAATATTAAAGAAGTTGATAAGATTAAATCTGAACTTTCGAAAAAAGATCAAGAAAAGAAAAAAGAAGCAAAATCTATAAGTGAAAAAATTCAAAAAAAAGAATATCAAGTAAAAAAACTAGCAACTGAAAATAAAGAGTTGTATGGATCTGTTAAACCAACTGAAATTGCAAAAATTTTAAATAGTGTTGAAAATATCGAAATAAATCCTTCCTTAATACAACCTGTTAAAGAAATTAAGTCTTTAGGAACATTTAAAATAATATTAAACTTGCACCCAGAGGTTCAATCTGAAATATCAATTAAAGTAATTTCTGAAGAAAATAAATAATTATACAATTTTTTCCCCAAGTATTATTTGATGTTGTGTTTGTAGTTTGATTTAATTATCATTTAATATGTCAAAATCATTTAATGTAGTTCAAAATGAAGTTAATGAACTTCCTAATAATATTGAGGCAGAGCAGTCAGTTATAGGATCTATTTTAATTTCAAATGAAATATTTGACGAAATAAATATAATTATTAATAGTAAAAACTTTTATGACCCTATGCACCAAAAAATTTTTGGTGCTATTGAAAAATTGATTTATAGTGGAATGTTAGCAAATCCAATTACATTAAAAAACTATTTCGAAAAAGAAAAAGATGAAATAAATGTTCCAGACTACTTGGTTAAAATTACAAAATTTTCAACATCTTTAAGACAAGCTACAGAATATTCAAAATTAATTTATGATCTTTTTGTTAAAAGAGAATTAATTAAAATTTCAGAAAATATTATAGATGTAGCAAAATTGAATGATCTTGAAAAAAATGGTCAGTCAATAATAGAAAGTTTTGAAAAGTCACTTTTTGATCTAGCTGAAAAAGGATCTTTTAGTTCTTCATTAGTTAAATTTGATGAAGCCATGAAAATGACTATTGAAATGGCACAGGTTGCATATAAAAATGACGAAGGAATTGTAGGTGTACCATCGGGGTTAACTGACCTTGATGATAAACTTGGGGGATTACATAAATCTGATTTAATTATTATTGCTGGAAGACCATCAATGGGTAAAACAGCATTAGCAACAAATATAGCTTTTAATGCAGCTAAAAAAATTCAGGAGGATGGAAGAAAATCTACTATTGCTTTTTTTTCATTAGAAATGTCCTCTGAACAACTTTCAACTAGAATTTTAGCAGAACAATCAAGAATTAAATCCAATGATATTAGAAGAGGAAGAATTTCTGAAGAACAGTTCGACAAATTTATTGAAACCTCAAAAAATATTTCTGAATTGCCGCTTTATATCGATGAAACACCCGCCATAAGCATTGCAGCGTTGAGTAATAGAGCAAGAAGAATAAAGAGACTTTATGGTTTAGACATGGTGGTAGTTGACTATATTCAGTTAATGAGGGCTGCAAATTTTAGAGATGGAAGAGTGCAAGAAATTTCTGAAATTACTCAAGGCTTAAAAGCTTTGGCAAAAGAACTGTCCGTCCCAGTATTAGCTCTATCTCAACTATCAAGAGCTGTAGAACAAAGAGATGATAAAAAACCTCAGCTGGCTGACTTAAGAGAGTCAGGTTCAATTGAACAAGATGCGGATGTTGTAATGTTTGTTTTTAGAGAAGCATATTATCTTGAAAGAAAAGAACCTCAGCCAGCAACTGTTGATCACGCTGAATGGCAATCTAAAATGAATGATGTAGCAAATCGTGCTGAAATAATTATAGGTAAACAACGACATGGTCCTACAGGTAATGTTTTTCTTGAATTTGAGCCAATGTTTACCAAATTTAAAGATATTCAAAATAACTAATTTTAATTATATAAGTTGGTAATAGATGTTTTCGTATTTTTACCAAAAAAATATAATTGAAAAACCAAAAATAATTTTTGCTATTTTGTTACTATGTCTTGTAAGTTTTGGTTTTTTTTCAAAAGATTTTAGATTAGATGCTTCTTCAGAAACTTTATTAATTGAAGGAGATCCAGACCTAGAATACTTAAAAGAAATTACTGAGAGATATAATTCAAAAGAATTCCTTGTTTTAACTTTCTCACCAAAAGAAGAAATAATTTCCGATACATCTATTAATAATTTGCTCAGTTTAAAATATAAAATTCAAAGTTTAGACTGGGTTCATAGTGTTGTAACAATTCTAGATATTCCACTTTTAAATAGCACTGACAAAACTTTAACAGAAAGATTGCAAAATTTTAGCACACTTAAGAGCGATGGAATTGATAAACAAAGAGGATTTAATGAAATTTTAAATAGTCCAGTTTTTAGAAACTTTGTAATTAGTGAAGATGGTAAAACCAGTGGAATAATTGTTAATATAAAAAAAAATCATATACCTAAAGATTTTAAAAGTAAAAAAGAGTTAGAAATTTATAAAGATAAATTAAAAAGAAAAAATCATCAAAATATTATTGAGATAAGAGAAATTATAAAATCTTATAGTAATGTTGCCAAAATACATTTAGGTGGAATACCTATGATAGCTGATGACATGATGTCATTTATAAAGAGTGATATTTTTGTTTTTGGTATTGGAGTTTTGCTATTTATTATAATAACTCTCTGGTTTGTTTTTAAAAAAATGGTTTGGATTATAGTTCCTATAAGCAGTTGCTTTTTCTCAGTTATAATAATGATAGGTCTACTTGGTTTATTAGGATGGAAAGTTACAGTTATATCATCAAACTTTATCGCTTTAATGCTAATTTTAACTATGGCGATGAATATACATATGACTACTAGGTTTTTGCAGTTACAAAAAGAAAAACCAAATCTAAATAAAAAAGAAATTATTCTTCAAACAACAAATAAAATGTTTTGGCCAATTCTTTATACGGTTCTTACTACAGTTTGCGCTTTTCTTTCATTAGTTGTTAGTGAGATTAAACCAATAATAGATTTTGGTTGGATGATGACTATTGGTTTGTTTGTGTCATTTATTATAACTTTTACCTTATTACCAACTTTAATTAATTTTATTTCAGATTTAAGTATTAATGTTAATGAGAATAAAAATTCATTTTTTACAAATTTCTTAGGAAAAATATCAATAAATTATAAAAGTATTATTGTTTTTATGAGTGTAATAATATTTTTTATAAGTGTTTTTGGCATCTCACGACTGGAAGTAGAAAACAGCTTCATAAATTATTTTAGTAAAAATACAGAAATTTATAAAGGTATGAAACTTATAGATGAGAAATTAGGAGGGACTACACCTCTTGAAGTTATCATAAAGTTTCCAAGAAAAGATGATAATGATGAAGAAGAAGATGAGTGGGAAGAAATTGGAACAGAAAATGATGAATCAAAATATTGGTTTACAAAAGATAAAATAGATAAAATTGATAAAGTACATAATTATTTAAATGAACTTCCTGCTGTAGGAAAAGTATTATCTTTTTCGTCTATAATTAAAGTTGCAACACAATTAAATGACAATAAACCACTTGGTAGCCTAGAAATGGGAGTTCTTTACTCTAAAATTCCTGAGACAATTAGAAAAGAAATAGTGGATCCTTATATTTCTATAGAAAATTCGGAAGCAAGAATAAATTTAAGAATTAAAGACTCCAAAGAAGGATTAAGAAGAAATGAACTTATAAAGCAAATTAATTATGATTTAGTTAATAAATTAGGTCTAAAAAAAGAAGAATTTAAGTTAGCAGGTGTACTTATTTTATTTAATAATTTACTTCAAAGTTTATTTAAATCACAAATTTTAACTTTAGGTTTTGTTATGATTGGAATATTCGCCATGTTTATAATATTATTTAAAAATATTAAGTTATCTTTAATTGGCGTTGTTCCAAACTTTATTGCTGCTTTTTTTATTTTAGGAATTATTGGAATTGTAAAAATTCCTTTAGATATGATGACTATAACTATTGCAGCTATAACAATAGGAATTGCTGTGGATAATAGTATTCATTATATTTATAGATTTAAAGAGGAGTATAAAAAAATTAAAGATTATAAATTGACTTTAAAAAAGTGTCATTCTACAGTTGGAGTGGCTATATTGAATACATCAATAACTATTGTTTTTGGTTTCTCAATTTTGATCTTATCAAATTTTATACCTACGATATATTTTGGAATATTTACAGGCATTGCTATGTTGTTTGCAATGATATCGGTTCTTACTTTATTGCCTACACTTATATTGATATTTAAACCTTTTGAAAGCAAGTAAGTATTATTAATGGAAGAAATTTTTAAAATTTTTAAAAATGTTTCTAGTTTTGATTTAATATATATTTTTTTTACAATACTATCTTTAATAAAATGCTACAGAAAAGGTTTTGTTTTAAGTATATTGGCTGCATCTAAGTGGTTATTAGCTTACGTATTAACTCTATTAGTTTTTCCTAGAGTTAAGCCTTTTTTTGAAGGTATAATTGATAGTGAATATGTTTTAGATATTATTCTCGGTTTAGGAATTTTTGTTATTATTATTTTTTTAATATTGATGATAAACAAAGGTATAGGTAAGGCTGTGACATACTCTGGCCTTGGAACATTAGATAAAATATTTGGATTTTTTTTTGGTTTTATAAGATCTTACGTAATTTGTGTATGTATATTTTCAACTATAAGTATAATTTATAATTATGATAAGTGGCCAATAGATTTTAAGAAATCCTTTACCTTTTCATATGTAGAAAAAGGTAGTAATTATCTAATTAAAGAATTTCCAAATGAAGAAAATTACAACGATGCTAAAGAAAAAGTTCAAGAACTTTAACCCTAAAATAAAAGAAGAGTGTGGAATATTCGGAATAAGTAATAATAATGATGCTTCTGCACTTACAGCTTTAGGATTACATGCGCTTCAACATAGAGGTCAAGAAGGTTGTGGAAT
>CACOED010000024.1 GCA_902626245.1 uncultured Pelagibacteraceae bacterium
TAATTGATAATTATTAATTTTAATAAAAAAAATAGGCGCCTATGCCCAGGAAAGATAAAAAACCTATTACATCTGTTATAGTAGTTACAAAAACACTAGAAGCTATAGCGGGGTCAATATTCATTTTTTTTAATGATACTGGAACTAATATTCCAAAAAGTCCAGCCACTATCATATTCAAAACCATCGAAATAGATATAATTAACGAAAGAGTAATATTATTAAACCACAATTGAACTACAATGGCACTAATAATTGCAAATATAATTCCATTTAATATTCCAATTGAAAATTCTTTTAAAATATTTTGTGAAAAATTATTTTTTGTTAACTCATTTGTAGCAATAGTTCTTATCGTCACTGCAAGTGTTTGCATGCCAGCATTTCCACCCATAGAAGCAACTATTGGCATCAAAACAGCTAGTGCCACAACTTTTTCAATATCTTCTTGAAAAAAGCCAATAACTACAGAAGCAATTATCGCGGTAAAAAGATTTAAGAAAAGCCAAGTAAATCTTCTTTTTGTTTTTTTAATTACTCCATCTGTAATTTCTTCGTCTCCTACTCCAGCTAATCTCAAAGCATCTTCTTCTGCTTCTTCCTTTAATACAGTTAAAATATCATCGCTAGTTATCATCCCAACTAATTTATTATTTTTATCTACTACACATGCAGAATTTAAATTATAATTTTCAAATAAATGTCCAACTTCTTCTCTATCCATGTCTACTGGTATTGATAATTGAGATTCATTCATTATAGAAATCATTTTAGTATCCCTAGATGTTCTTAAAACTTTTGACGATGGAACAGTTCCAATAGGTTTAAATTCGTTATCGACAATAAAGATTTCTAAAAATTCTTCAGGTAAATCTTTATTTTCTCTGAGATAATCTATAGTTTGTCCAACAGACCAATTACTAGGAATTGCTGTAAATTCTCTTTGCATAATTCTTGCGGCAGAATCTTCTGGATAACTTAAACTTTCTAAAAGTATAAATCTATCTTTTGGTGGTAAGGAGCTTAATATATCATTTTTATTTTTTTCATCTAGGTTTTCAAGAATTTTAATTGAATCATCTGACTCTAAATTTTTTAATATATATACTATAGAATCTTTTGATAAATATTTAATTACTTCAGATTGGACTGACTCATTTATTTCAACAAATACTTCAGGATCAATTTTAAAATTATTTAATTTAATTAAATTTTCTCTATCGTTTTCATTAAGATGCTCAATTATATCAGCAGCATCTGCTGGGTGCATTTCCTTAAAAGAATTAGAAATAAAAACTGCATCATTATTAGCAATTTTATCTGTTACAACCTTGATATATTCTTTATTAAACTCAAAATTGACTTTTTTATCTTTTATTTTTCTTACTAAAGTCATAAAAAAACCTTTATTTTTATATGGCACTATTAATGGATAATTTTTATATTACAATTCTTTAATGAATATAGAGATAAAAAAATCAATAAAACCTGTAAATTATCTCGATGCTTTAAAATTATTAGAGGAAAGAATTGATAAAATAAATAAAAAACAAGCAAGTGAGTTAATTTGGATATTAGAACATCCTTCTACATTTACTTCAGGAATAAATTTCAAAGAAGAAGATATTATCGATAAAAATATTGATATTATAAAAACATCAAGAGGTGGAAAAATTACATGGCACGGACCAGGACAATTAATTTGCTATATGCTAATTAATTTAAATATAAGAAAAAAAGATATAAGAAATTTCCTAAATATTATCGAAAACTCAATTGTAAAATCATTGAAGGTTTTTGGAATTGAATCCTATAGTGATAGAAAAAATATTGGTATTTGGACTAATTATAATAATGAGGAAAAAAAAATTGGTGCGATAGGTATCAAAGTAAAAAAGTGGATAACATATCATGGCTTTTCAATTAATATAAATAATGATATCTCAAGTTATAATAAAATTATACCATGTGGAATTAAAAGTAAGGGTGTAACAACACTAAGTAGAATTAAAGAACAAAGTTATAAAAATTTATCAAAAGTACTTATCAAGAACTTAATTTCTAATTTAAAAATCTAAGCCTTTTAGTCTCAATAATTTTTTTAAAATAATCTGGTAGTAAAGCTTTATATGTATACTTTTTATTATTAATAATAAATTTTATTTCATAAGAATGAAGCATTAGATGTTTATTTTTTGCTTTTAATTTTTTTTCAAAAGTATATTTGGAATCTCCATATACAGGATGTCCTATGAGGGAAAGTTGTTTTCTTAATTGATGTTTCCTGCCAGTAATAGGATGCATTTCTAATAATGAACAGTTAGAATTTTTATCTATAACTTTATAAATTGTTTTTGACTTTTCAGTAATTTTTTTTTTTCCTTCATATCTAATTAAATTTTGATCAAATATACCTTTTGTATTTTTTAACTCTCCATAACACACAGCTATATAAGTTTTATGTATTTTTCTGAGTCTAAACAAAGAAGTAAATAACATTGCAGTCTCTCTATTTTTTGCAATAATAAAAACACCTGAGGTGTCCTTGTCTAACCTATGAACTGAATATGGTTTATTATTTTTAAATATTTTACTTTTAGAAAATATATCAATTAAATTTTTTTTTGATTTAGTTCCACCTTGGACTGCTATACCTGACTCTTTATTAACAACTATAAAATTTTCATTATCGTCAATAATTAAATTTTCATTTTCTTTTACTATTTCCTCTGAAGGTCTAAATTTTATTTTTTTTTGCTTTATTTTGTTTTTAAAATCAATTTTAAAAACATTGATAACATCGCCATAACTAAGTTTTGTTGAGCTTTTAGTTTTTTTTTTATTTAGTTTTATTTTTCCAGCTCTTAGTGATTTTTCTATTAGACTTTGCGGTACATTGCCTAAATTATTTCTAATCCATTTATCAAATCTTATACCTTCATATGTACTATCTACGATATAAGATTTGCTCATTTTTTATAAAATTAAGCCGAAACTGTTTTCTTTTCTTCTGATTTTTTTTTATCGTCTTTTTTCTTTCTGTCAACTTTCTTAGCTTCTATATCTCTATCTACAAATTCAATTATTGCTAACGGTGCATTATCACCATATCTGAAACCAGCTTTAATAATTCTTGTATATCCACCATTTCTAGTTTCGTATCTTTTTGCTAAAGTTTTTCTTACTTTGTTTGCAGATTTCGTATCTTGCAACTTTGAAATCAAAGATTTTATATTTTGCAATTTATTATTTTTACCCAAAGTTATTATTTTATCAGCTTGGGGTTTTAAGACTTTGGCTTTTGGTAAAGTAGTAGTTATTTGCTCATATTTTATCAATGAGTTGAGCATGTTTTTAATTAATGCCTTTCTATGCTCAGAAGTTCTATTTAATTTTTTATTTCCAAATCTATGTCTCATTATATGGCTTCTTCAAGTTTTTTAGATAATTCAGCAATATTATCTGGTGGCCAGTTTGGAATTTCCATTCCTAAATATAAAGACATAGTATTTAAAACCTCTTTAATTTCATTTAATGATTTTCTTCCAAAATTTGGTGTTCTTAGCATTTCTCCTTCAGATTTTTGAACAAGATCTCCAATATAAATAATATTATCATTTTTAAGGCAATTCATAGACCTTACTGAAAGTTCGAGTTCATCAACTTTTCTCAATAAATTTTTATTAAATTCAGGCTCTGTTGGTTGTTCTCTTACAATTGTTTCTTGCGGTTCGTCAAAATTAACAAACATTCCTAACTGGTCCTGAAAAATCCTTGCTGAATAAGCGACAGCGTCTTCTGCTGAAATAGAACCGTTAGTTTCTACTTCCATCGTAAGTTTATCATAATCAAGAGCTTTCCCTTCTCTAGCAGTACTTACTGAGTAAGATACTTTTTTAACTGGACTAAATAGTGAGTCTATAGCAATTAAACCTAATGGTGGTTCATCAGGTTTATTAAAATCTGCAGAAACGTATCCCTTTCCATTACCTACTGTCATCTCCATATGAAAATTAGTATTTTCATCAAGATTACAAATTACTAAATCAGGATTCAAAATTTCTATATCAGCAACTGTTGTAATATTTGAAGCTTTAATTTCACCCGGGCCTTTAGCGTCTAAGACAAGCTTTTTTACTCCCTCTATATTGCTCTTAAGAGCTAAAGACTTGATATTCAAAACTATATCTGTCACATCTTCTCTTACACCTTTAATTGATGAAAATTCATGTAATACTCCATCAATTTGAATAGCAGTTACCGCAGTTCCTCTAATAGATGATAATAAAATTCTTCTTAAGGAGTTTCCTAAAGTTAAGCCATAACCTTTTTCTAAAGGTTCGGCTACAATTTTAGCATAAGATTTATCATCACTTAATTTTATATCAAGTTTTCCTGGTTTAATTAGTGATTTCCAATTTTTTAAATTTACATTTGCTGCTTCCATTTATACTCTCCTTTTTTTTGGCGGCCTAGTTCCATTATGTGGCATAGGCGTTGTATCTTTAATAGAAATAATTTTAAATCCTCTTGCTTGTAAAGCTCTTAATGCTGTTTCTCTTCCAGAACCAGGACCTTTTACTTCAACAGATAAAGTACGCATACCAACTTCTAGAGCTTTTACCGCTGCAGAGTCTGCTGCTACTTGTGCAGCATAAGGTGTTGATTTTCTTGATCCTTTAAAACCTTTTTGCCCTGCTGATGCCCATGAAACAACATTTCCATTAGTATCTGCGATTGATACTATAGTATTATTAAATGTCGATTGGACATAAGCTATACCGTTCAAAATATTTTTTTTTGCTTTCTTTTTTTTTGAATATGAACTTTTTTTTGATGGTTTTAATTTAGCCTGATCTTCGCTTTTATTTTCAATTTTTGTTTTTTCTTTTGCCATTTAAATAATAATTATTTTTTTAGTGGTGTTAATTTTTTTCCTGCAATTGCAATTGCTTTCCCTTTTCTTGTCCTTGCGTTACATCTTGTTCTTTGCCCTCTTACTGGTAATTTTTTTCTATGTCGTGAACCTCTATAAGTTGCTAAATCAATTAATCTTTTTATACTAAGCGAATTTTCTCTTCTTAAATCACCTTCAACACTAAAATTTTTATCAATATATTCTCTTATTTTTAATATTTGTTCATCTGATAGTTGATTAACTCTAGTTGATTTTTTAATTTCTAATGCATTACAAATTTTGTCTGAAAATTTTTCACCAATACCATAAATATATGTTAAGCCCACATGAACTAGTTTATTTTGAGGAATGTTAACACCTGCTATTCGAGCCATAAAATTGTGATAAAATTTAGCCTTTTATATAAGAAGTTCTTTTAATGTCAATCTATTATAGCGTTATAATTTGGTCAATTTTGCCTGAAATTACATCAATTTTTTCACTACCATCAATTTCATAAAAATAACTTCTTTTAGAATAAAAATCTAATACTGGTTTGGTAATTTCCATGAATGTGTCATATCTTTTTAAAATTGTATTAGCATCATCATCTGTTCTTTTTTCCAAGATTTTTCTTTTTTCAATTCTTTTCAATATAAAATCTTTATTCACATTTAAAAAAAAAACGTAATCAATTTTTTGGTTAGACTTGCTCAATAAAACTTCCAAGTTTTTAGCTTGGCTTATTGTTCTTGGATAACCATCAAAAATTAGTTTATTTGTTTTTTTTTTATCAAATATTATTTTTTCAAGAAGTGTGTTTACAATTTCATCTTCAACAAATTTTCCTTCATTCATATTATTTATAATTTTTTTACCTATGTCTGTATTTTTATTAATTTCTTCTCTAAGCATATCTCCAGTGGATATTTGAAAGCTTTCTAGTTTTTTTACAAGAAATTTAGCTTGAGTACCTTTTCCAGCACCAGGTGGACCAAAGATAATTATATTCACTTAACTATTTTCCAAATTTAGTTTTTTTTATTAATTGCTCATATTGTGAACTCATTAATCGAGTTTGAATTTGAGTAACAGTATCAATTGCTACGACAACAACAATTAATATTGAAGTTCCACCTAAGTAAAAAGGTATTGGATAATTAGCAATTAAAAATTCTGGCATAAGACAAACTAAGGTTAAATAAAGTGCACCTATAGTTGTTAACTTAGTAAGTATGTTATCTATGTATAAAGCAGTACTTTCACCAGGTCTAATACCAGGAATAAATCCACCATATTTTCTTAAATTTTCTGCCGTTTCATTTGGGTTAAAAGTTATCGACGTATAAAAAAAAGTAAAAAAGATAATACCAGATGCATAAAGTAACATATACAAAGGCTGACCTTGTGAAAAAAATGATACGATAGTTTGAAATGTCTCATTTTGTGAAGCATTGAAATTTGAAAAAGTTACTGGAAGTAAAAGTAAAGCTGATGCAAAAATTGCTGGTATTACTCCAGCAGAGTTAATTTTTAATGGTAAGTGTGAAGAGTCTCCACCATAAATTTTATTACCCATTTGTCTTTTTGGATAATTTATTAAGATTTTTCTTAAAGCTCTTTCCATAAAAACAATAAACATTATTGTTGCTACCAATAAAACAAAAATAAATATTATCATCGTTGTTGAAATAGCACCAGTTCTTCCAAGCTCAAAAGTCGTAACTAGCGCTCTAGGAATTTCAGCAACAATTCCCGAAAATATAATAAGTGAAATTCCATTTCCAATTCCTCTCTGAGTAATTTGTTCACCAAGCCACATCAAAAACATTGTACCAGCAACTATAGTTGTTACTGTTGTTATTTTAAAAAAAATACCAGGGTTAATAACTAAATTTGCAGATGACTCTAAACCAACTGCCAATCCATAACCTTGGACTGTTGCTAATAAAACAGTTCCATATCTGGTTATTTGAGTTATTTTTTGTCGTCCAATTTCTCCTTGGCTTTTTAAATTTTTAAAATAATCAGAAACTCCTGTAAGCAATTGAACTATAATTGATGAAGATATATATGGCATAATTCCAAGTGCAAAGATTGCCATTCTACTAACAGCGCCACCCGCAAAAACGTTGAACATACCTAGTAAACCTTTTTGATTGCCTTCCATCATTATTTGTAATTGTTCAGGATCAATACCTGGTATTGGCACAAATGTTCCAAACCTGTAGATTGATAAAATAAATAAAGTAAAAAATATTCTGTTTCTTAGATCGTGAGAATGAGATTGTTCACTCATAAAAATTTAATTTTTTTGTTTTAGACTAATTGTTGCACCTATTTTTTCTAACTTTTCCTTTGCTGATTTTGATACAAAATCTACATTAAGGTTAATTTTTGATTTTATCTCACCTTTTCCAAGAATTTTAACTTTATTTGAAGATTTATTAATAATTTTTGTTTTTTTTAATAAATTTATATCAACTAAAGTTTCTTGATTTATTTTTTTATTATCAATTAAATTTTGAATTTTATCTAAATTTAGGCGCGCAATTTTATTTGTTTTTAATGGGTTAAATCCACGTTTAGGTAACCTTCTGTACAATGGCATTTGACCACCTTCAAAACTTTTAATAGCAACACCACTTCTTGATTTTTGACCCTTTACACCTCTTCCTGAGGTCTTACCTTTTCCAGATCCTATGCCGCGACCAACACGAATTTTTTTTATTTTTACTTGTAATGTTGAGTTTAAATTTGTCATTAACCTCTCTTTTCAATTATTTCAGATATTTTTTTATTTCTTAAAATAGATATATTTTTTGGTGAATTTTGTTTTGTTAAAGCTTTCATGCAAGCTCTAATTACATTGTGCGGATTTGCTGTCCCTAGCGATTTGGCTACAATATCTTTTATTCCTAAAACCTCACAAACAGCTCTAACGGGTCCACCAGCAATTATTCCTGTTCCTTTAGGTGCGGCTCTCAATTTTATTTTTCCAGCTCCATCTTTACCATAAATATCATGATGTATAGTTCTGCCGTCCCTTAAAGGAATATGAATTAGGTTTCTTCTAGCTAATTCATTAGCTTTTTTTATAGCATCTGGAACTTGTTTAGCTTTTGCATGTGCTATTCCTATTTTACCATTTTGATTTCCAACTACAACTAAAGCTGAAAATCCGAATCTTCTTCCTCCTTTAACAACTTTTGTTATTCGGTTTATATGAACTAATTTTTCTAAATATTCGTTATTTTTATCGTTTTTTTCCATTAATTAAAATTCCATTCCATTTTTTCTTAATATTTCTGCAAAAGTTTTTACTCTTCCATGATATTTATAAAATCCTCTATCAAAATAAATTTTTGTAATTTTTTTTTCTAAAGCTTTTTTTGCTAAACTTTCAGCAACAATTTTGGATAGTTCGGTTTTACTTTTTGCATTTATTGATTTGATAGTTTTGTCCTTTGATGATGCTGACAAGATAGTTATGCTTTTATGATCATCAATTATTTGAGCGCTTATATTTTTTGAAGACCTAGATACGCTCAGTCTATATCTTCCTTCTTTAGAAACTTTTTTTAGATTGTTTCTAATGCGATATATTTTTCTTTGTTTGCTGCTTAATTTCATTATTTCTTCTTGCCTTCTTTTCTAAGTATATACTGTCCTTGTTCCTTTATACCTTTGCCTTTATATGGTTCGGGTGGTCTTAACGATTTTATTTTAGATGCTATCATACCAACTTCTTGTTTATCACATCCACTAATTTTTAACATTGTCTGTTTTTCAACAGTAATTTTTATAGTTTCAGGTATATCAAAATCGACATCATGACTAAATCCAAGTTGCATAGATAGCTTATTTCCTTTTAATGAAGCTCTATAACCAACACCTGACAATTCAAGGATTTTATGATAACCGGAACTCGTTCCAATAATTGCATTATTAAGCAAACTTCTATTCATACCCCATAAACGTTTTGTATCTTTATTTAAAGTTTTAGGTTTAATTGATACCGATTTTCCCTCATCTACTTTTAAATCAAACATATCTATGTCTATATTTAATGATTTTTTTCCTAATGGTCCTTCAATATTTAACAAATTTCCAGTTAAAACAACTTTAACTTTTTCTGGGATAGAAATATTTATTTTACCAATTTTTGACATTAAAATACCTTACAAATAATTTCTCCACCTACTTTTTGCTTTCTAGCATCCACATCACTCATCACACCTTTGGGTGTTGATACTATTGCTATACCTAGGCCATTATTAATTTTTGGAAGACTTTCTGCACTTGAAAAAATTCGTCTTCCTGGTTTTGAAACTCTTTGAATTGAACTTATTACTGGGGAACCGTAATTGTATTTTAATTGTATTTCTAAAGTTGGTTTTTTTTCATCTGAAGATATTTTATAGTCAATTATGTATCCCTCATTTTTAAGCACTTCCGAAATTTTTACTTTAAATTTTGAGGATGGAAGTTCTACTTTTTTATGATTTCTTAGCAATGAATTTTTAATTCTCGCTAACATATCTCCTATTGGGTCATTTAAACTCATAATTTCCTTTCTACCAGCTTGATTTTACCATTCCTGGTATTTTTCCCTCTAAACCAAGTTGCCTTAATGCAATTCTTGATATTTTTAATTTTCTATAAACTCCATGTGGCCTACCAGTAATTTGGCACCTATTTCTAATTCTAATTTTAGAAGAATTTCTAGGTAAACTGGATAATTTTTGTTGAGCTTTAAATCTCTCTTCTAGAGATAATTTTTTATTCATTATAATTTGCTTGAGTTTTTTACGTTTAAGATAGAATTTTTTAGATAATTTAATTCTATTATTATTTTTATTTATTGAACTTAGTTTGGCCATTAGTTACTCCTACTGTTTTTAAAAGGGAAATTTAATTTTTTTAATAATTCAAAACTATCATTTTTTTTGTTTGATTTAATAACAATTGTAATATCTAAGCCTCTTATTTTTTCGACTTTATCAAAATTAACTTCAGGAAAAATTATGTGTTCTTTTATACCAAAAGTGTAATTGCCAAACTTATCAAATCCTTTTGACGAAAGCCCTCTAAAATCCTTAACTCTCGGCAATGCAATATTAATTAGTCTGTCAATAAACTCATACATTTTATTTTTTCTTAAAGTTACTTTTAATCCCGAGTTTGTATTTTTTCTTGTTTTAAAATTTGAAATAGATTTTTTAAATTTCGTAACAATAGGTTTTTGGCCAGTTATGGATGCTAAATCATCCTGACTTGATTTTAGTATTTTTGCGTCATTTCCATCTAAACCTAATCCCATATTTAAAACAACTTTTTGTATTTCTGG
>CACOED010000025.1 GCA_902626245.1 uncultured Pelagibacteraceae bacterium
TTTTATTTCTTAAACTTTCTTGAGCCCATGCATCAAGAGATAAATGATCATTTAAACTATGTAATAAATTTTTAATTTTATATTCTTGCTCGTTATTATTGTTTTTAATTTTTAAATAGAATATATCATTTTTTAAAACACCTTTTTTTGAATTTTCATTACCTTGATTATCAGTAGTTAATTCATTATATTTTACCATTCTATATGGAAATGTACTTTCATAGAACATTGAGGATGTTATTTCACTTTCCATAGTAATTTTATTACCCTCTTCTAAACCCGGTATATCCATCAATAAGTATAATTTTTCTTCTATTTTATAAATATCATCGTTGAATTTATTATAACTTCCGTTGAACCACCCAACTTTTTTATTAGATATGTAAACTCCATACCACAAGTCCACCTCTTCATTTATGATTTTTTCTATTGTTTTTTTTTCAGGTATAAAAATTTCTTTATCAAAAGTGGGATTTTCTAAATTAACTATTTCTGCATAAGAAAAATTTATTATTAAAATAAAATATGAAATAGCTATAAAAAACTTTTTTTTCATATAGTTAATATAACAAAAATAATAACTTTAATCTTTATCCTCCCGTTTATCCTCCAGTTTTGCTTTATGATTAAATAAGTATTGAATATAAATACTTTTAATGGTCGGGGCGGCAGGATTTGAACTTCACACCTAAAACTCCGATTTGTTAAGTGTTTATACTAGTTCTTCTTTAAATTGAATTGAAAAAATTGGCAAGTATACAAATAAATAACCATTGATTTTGTTGAGAGAGTTACGATTGGCGACACTTTAACTCTCCATTTACTCTCCACTTTTTAGAAAAGATTAATTAAATAATTCAACTGTTTTTTGAAAATTATATATTCTTTTATCAAACCTAATATCACTTACTTTTATTGGTCTAATTAAATATAAACCGTCTAGTGATTTTACTCTACTTAATGCAACATAAGTCATGCCATGAGCAAATGAACCAGTATCAAGATCAATTATAGCTTTTTCGAAAGTTTGACCTTGACATTTATGTATAGTAGCAGCCCAGCATAATTTAACTGGAAATTGTCTAAAAGTACCAATTACTTTAGGTTCAAACTTACCATCTTTAAGATCGTAATCGTATTTTTCCCACAAAGCCTCTTCAACTAGAAAAGATCTTTTTCCAACTCTAACAAAAATTTTATCTTTTTCTAATTTATCAATAAAACCGATTGTACCATTAACCCACCTATCACTAGAATCGTTTTTTGTTAACATTACTTGAGCTCCAACTTTAAGTTTTAGATTTTTTTCACTCATCATATCACTAGTTTTAAATGATCCAGTTACTTTTCCCAAATATGAAAATTCAGGAGAATCAATACTTTGAAGTTTTTTATTATTAACAGCAAATGTTTTTCTGTTTGTTGGTGCTAGCAAGACCAAACCATTTTTTAATTCTTGTTCACCAGTAACCCTCTGCTTGAAATAATCCAAAACATCAGTTGTTATTTCATTTCTTCTTATATTTTCTAATTTTTGAATAAATTGTAAATCTTTTTGTCTAAATATTTTTTCAAATTCTATTCTCTTAGGATTGAGTATTTTAAACCATTTTGAGTTATAAAAAAAATTTCCTTCAGGATACATTTTATCTAAAACTTCTTTTTCTTTACCTTTGGCTATTGGTGACAATTGGAACACATCGCCTACAAATAACATTTGAACACCTCCAAAAGGTAAGTCATTTTCACGGTTTACTTTTAGAGATTTGTCAATTGCATCCATCAAATTTGGATTAACCATTGAAACTTCGTCGATGATTAAAGTATTCAATGATTTCAAAAAATCTTTCTTACGTAAAATTTTGCAATCTTTTCTTCTTAGTATGTGGTGAGGATATCCAAAGAAAGAATGAATTGTTCTTCCTTTACATTTGATTGAAACTATACCTGTATAAGCAAGTATCATTACATTTTTTTTTGTATTTAACCGAAAGTATTCAACAAAAGTTGATTTTCCTGTACCTGCTTTGCCCGTTAAAAAATATGACTCTTTAGAATTTTCTAAATTAGACCTCAATTGTTTAAATTGCTTTGACTCATAAAAATTTTTAGGAAGCACTGTTCCTAAATCAAATTGAGCAACATAATTCATAAAAGATTATTCCGATAATAATTTGTAAGTTAAAAATGATAATTCAAGAATTATTAAAATCTCAATCATTCTTACTTGTTTCTAGTATCGTTATTAATTTTTTCTGCATATTCTTTGATTTTTTGATGTTCATCTTTTTGATTTTTATTCTTTTTGAATGCTTTAACACCTAAAAATCCCACAAGAGCACCAACACCCGCTAAAACTATTCCTCCATTAAGAGCAACACCTATTCCAACAATTTTTCCTGCAACACCTAGAGATCCTCCTAATGCAGCTCCAATAGCCCCACCTCCTATTGCACCAATTCCTTCCTTAGTTGTAACTATTTCTGTAGCTTTACCTACAGGTGACCTTTTTAACTCTTCAAGTTTTCGCATTGCCTCTTGTTTTCTAGCCAAATATTCAGCTTCCTTTTTTTGTCTTTCAGCCTCCTCTCTTTCTATGCGTTCTTTTCTTTCTTTTTCTACTTTGTAAGCAGATATTATAAATAAAACTAAAATTAAATTTATTATAATTGGTCTGGCTAAGTTTAAAATTAATCCAATTTTATCATTAGGATATTTAGATCTAAACTCTAAAAAATTTTCATACTCGTAGGGTATATAAAAAGCAATTATAGTTACTGAAACTAAAAATATTATAATAGGAACTTTGGGACCTAGTTTTTCTACTAACTTTCCAAGAAAAGTTACCTTTGCAATAATTTTAAATAACCAGCTCATAGAAATTATATTTAATTACACTAACATAAACAAAAAAAAATTCATTAACTCTCCACTTTACTCTCCATTTATGTTTTGGAATTAAATAAGTGTTGATAGAACTTACTTACAATGGTCGGGGCGGCAGGATTTGAACCTGCGACCCTCTGGTCCCAAACCAGATGCGCTACCAGGCTGCGCTACGCCCCGAATGGCTTACTAATACATTACATATTATGAATTTTAAAGCATAAACAATATCAAAATTGTAAGAAAATATTAAGAATCTGCTATATAAGAAGATATGATTATAGAATGTCCGAATTGTAATAAAAAATTTGAAATAGACCAAAATTTAGTACCTGAAGATGGCAGATTACTTCAATGTGGAAGCTGTAGTCATAAATGGTTTTTTAAAACTGATGTAATTAAAAATGTTATTTCTGAAGAAAAGAAAGCACAAGAAGAAGCAGAAAAAAAATATAAAAATCAACTCGCATTAAAAGACAAAGAAAACAAAAAAAATATAGAAGAGGCAGAGTTAAAAACAAAAAATAAAGCAGCATTAGAATTTCAAAATCAAATACAAAAAAAAGATGATGAATTAGAAAAATTAAAAAAATCCCAAGAAATTTCAGACAGAAGGCCCAAACAAAAAATAAAAAAAAACTTTAATTATTTTAATATGCTTTTGGTTATAATTATATCAATTACTGCATTAATACTAATTATTGATACTTTTAAAAATAATTTAGAACCTATTTTTCCAAACATAAAATTATTATTAAATAATTTATATCAATCTATTGAAGATATTAGACTTTTCATATTTGATTTAATAAAATAAAAAAATGCTTAGATATATATCATCACCTTTTAAATGGTTTTTTAAACTTGAGGCTGCAAGTGGATTAATTTTATTAATAAGCGCAATAATAGCTCTTATAATAAGTAACTCATCAATATCTTCAATATATTTTGAAAGTTTAAATAAATATATATTTATAGGTATAAATAATTTTGGTATTAAATTATCAACTTTACACTGGATAAATGATGCCTTAATGGCAATATTTTTTTTCTTTGTTACCTTAGAAATTAAAAGAGAATTTTTACAAGGAGAGTTGTCTAATATAAAACAGGCTTTATTGCCAATAATTGCTGCTGTTGGTGGAATGTTGGTGCCTGCATTAGTTTACGTTTATATCAATATAGGAGATATAGAGACATTAAATGGATGGGCAATACCATCAGCTACTGATATTGCATTTTCATTAGGAGTTCTTTCATTGTTAGGAAGAAGAGTCCCGATATCTTTAAAAGTTTTTTTAACAGCACTAGCTATTATAGATGATTTAGGAGCTATAGTAATTATAGCATTATTTTACTCCGGAGATTTAAGTATCAAATACCTTTCATTAATGTTAATTGCATTCATAATTTTGTTAATTATAAATAAATTTGATGTTAAAAAATTTCTACCGTATTTAGTTGTTGGTCTATTCCTTTGGGATTTTACTCATAATTCTGGTATTCATGCAACTATAGCAGGAGTCTTATTAGCGATGACGATACCCCACAGAAAAAAAGAAAATGATTTTTCATTATTAGTTAAAGTTGAGCATGCAATAAGCCCATATGTTGCTTTTGGAATTATGCCACTATTTGCTTTTGCTAATGCCGGTGTATCTTTAGAAGGATTATCTTTTTCATCATTATTAGATAAAGTTCCACTTGGTATAGTATTAGGATTGTTTCTGGGAAAACAGTTTGGTGTATTTATCTTCTCATATATATCAATAAAACTCAAAATTGCTCAAATGCCAAACAATGCGAATTGGTATAACTTTTATGGAGTAGGTGTTTTAACTGGCATTGGTTTTACAATGAGTTTATTTGTGGGAAATTTAGCTTTTGCTGAAAATATGCAGTATATGGATGGAGTGAAAATAGGTGTATTGACTGGGTCATTATTATCCACTTTATTTGGCTACTTCTTGATATTACTTACGCCTAACAGATAATAAATAAATGAAAAAAAACTTAATAATAGGCATTACTATACTGATGTTATTTTTTAAAAATCAAGTCATTGCAGAGTACAATAAAGTTTTTTTCGATTTTAAAATCAATAATATTTCTGGGGAAGAAATAGACCTTAAGATATATAAAAATAAAGTTATACTGTTAGTAAATACTGCGAGCTATTGTGGTTTTACAGGCCAATATGAAGACTTGCAAAAGTTATGGGACAAATACAAACTCGATGGGTTAATTGTACTAGGAATCCCGTCAAACTCATTTAACCAAGAAAAAAAAGAAAATAAAGAAGTAAAGGATTTTTGCGAGGTTAACTTTAACATAAACTTTCCTATGTCAACAATTACTGAGGTAAAAGGAGATAATGCTCATGAAATATTCAAATGGGCAAAAAAAAATCATGGTAAATCGGCAATACCAAAATGGAATTTTTATAAGATTTTAATAAATAAAGAAGGCAAAATAGAAGATACTTTTTCATCATTCACAAATCCCACTTCAAATAAAATTACATCAAAAATTGAAGAATTGTTAAAAATATAGCTTTTGACCGTCATATGCAGGTTGAACGTTCTTAGGTAATTTTTTTTTAAGAACTTCATAATCTAATTCTGAATGTAAGTTAGTAAGTATTGCTTTTTTAGGGGAAAAAAATTTTATTAACTCTAAAGATTTATCTAGATTTAAATGTGATGGGTGATATTTATACCAAAGACAATCAATTATTAAATATTTTAAATTTTTGAAAAATCTAAAATCTTTTTTATGAATTTTACTTACATCACTAATATAGGCTAATTTCTTATTAAAAATATAACAAATACTATTTACTTTACCATGTTCAACTTTAACAGTTTTAATTGTAATTTTTTTTTGACCATTTCCAATTTGAAATTTATCCTTTATTAAATTCATTTTTAATATAGCCGGATATTCCTTGCTAGAACTTTTAAAACAATATGAAAAGGTATTAAATAAATATTTTTTTGTAACTTTGTCCGCATATACAGATATAGGTTTTTTACTTTTTATAAAAAAAACTCTTAAATCATTTATTCCGTGTGTCTGGTCTGCATGCATATGTGAGTATAAAACTTTATCTATATTATTTATTTTATTTTTAATTAATTGAGTTCTTAAATCTGGAGATGAGTCAATTAATATATTATCCTTTTCAGTTTGAAGAATGGCTGAACATCTTGTTCTATAATTTTTTAAATTTTTTGAATTACAATTTCCAAAATAACCATCAGGTCTTGGAACACCCATAGAACTGCCACATCCCAATATAGTAAATTTAATTGACATGTTAGAATAGTCTTATTCTTGTGGGTATTTTTAAAATATTTCTATTTGTTTTAAATAGTTTAAGACATTTATTTGCATCTAACTCATTAGTTTTATGTGTAATTATTATTATAGATGCTTTTTTATTTTTATTATCTGGAATTTGTATGAGTCGTTCTACTGAAATATTTCTTTTAGCTAAAGAATTTGTAATTTCAGAGAGAACACCCGGTTTATCATTTACTTCAAATCTTAGGTAAAGTGAATTAGAGTACTTGTTCAAATCATATGATTGTACAAATTTACGTTTATTGCTAGATACGCCAAAAGGAAATTTAATATTTCCTCTTAAAATAGAGAGTAAATCTGACATTAAAGCAGATGATGTTGCTCCTGGACCCGCTCCTTCTCCTTGCAATACTGTTTCACCAACAGGTTCTCCATTCAATATTACAGCATTCATAACTCCTGAAACATTCGCTATATAAGAATCTTTTTTAACAAGACACGGATGTACTCTTTCAAAAAGTTTGTTATTTATTAATTCTGTAATTCCTAACAACTTAATTCTAAAATTTAGTTGATTTGCAATTTCAATATCTTTAAATTCTATATTCTCTATACCTTCCATTAAACATTTATGTTTGGATATATTTTTATTAAAAGATAAAGATGATAATATTCTAATTTTAGCAAATGCATCATATCCATTCAGATCAAGTTTGGGATTACCAGGTTCGGCATAACCCAACTTTTGAGCTCTTCTTAAAACATTTAAAAAAGTTTCTTTAGAACTTTCCATTTCTGATAAAATATAATTACAGGTACCATTTAGAATTCCATAAACTCTATTTATTTTATTAGTTGCCAAACCTTCTTTAATGGTTCTTAAAATTGGTATACCTCCTGCAACTGAGGCTTCGAATTCTAAATTAACTTTATTATTTTCTGCCAATTTAGATAGATAATTTCCATGTTTAGATATTAATGCTTTATTTGGCGTAATAACATGAATTTTATTTTTAAGGGCTGATTCAACAATTTTTTTTGATATACCATCTGACATACCAATACATTCAAATAAAATATCAATTTTTTTTTTTTTAAATATTTTTAAAGGGTTGCTATAAAAAATTTTTTTATTGATTTTAAATTTTCTTTTTTTATTTATATTCTTTGCTGATAAAGCCACTATATCAATTCTTTTTCCAGTTTTAATTTTATTTGGATATCTTGAAGTACATTCAATTGTTACTAAACATCCTTGTGAATGACCAACTAAAGAAGCCTCTTTGTAACCAACTGCATCAATTACTTTACTAATCCACTCAGCCATATCTTCAATAGATTTCAAGCTTTTTCCCTTTGAAAGTCCATGACCAGGCAAATCTAAAGCTAGAACACTATATCCATGAAAAGCAAAATATCTTGTTTGGAGAACCCATGTCATATGAGTTAAACCACTTCCATGTACAAAAATAATTAAAGGTTTATTTTTATCAAACGGTCTTCCACCAGTAGAAGCAAAAACTTCTTCATTATTTACTTTAAATTTCATTGATTTGATACAAGTCTCGGTTTTCTTGCTGCTCTAAAACCAACTTCAAAATCATTTTTAATATCATCTATATCTTCAATGCCAACTGATAGTCTAATCATATCATGTGAAAGGCCAGCAAATTTTAAAGTAGCTTCATCCATCTGAGAATGAGTTCCTGATGCAGGATGAATTACCAACGTTCTTGTATCTCCAACATTTGCTAGGTGCGAAGCAAGTTTAACATTATTAATGAATGCTACACCAGCATCTTTTCCACCTTTTATACCAAACGCTATCATTGATCCACGACCATAAGGTAATAGTTTTTTTGCCAAATCATGATCAGGATGGTCAGGAACACTAGGATGTGATACCCAAGCAACACTTTCATGTGCTAATAAATACTTAACCATTTCTTCAGCATTAGAACAATGTTTTTTCATTCTTACAGACAATGTTTCAATACCTTGTAATACATTCCAAGCATTTTGAGGGCTTAAACAAGGGCCAAAATCTCGCATACCTTCAGCTCTGGCTTTCATAGTAAAAGCTGTAGGTCCAAATTCCTCTGCAAAAGATAAACCATGATAACCTTCATATGGTTTTGTCATTGTGGGAAATTTGTCATTTTGCATCCAATCAAAATTTCCTCCCTCTACCAAAATACCTGCCATTGAAGAACCATGACCAGCCATCCATTTTGTTAATGAGTGAACTACAATATCAGCACCATGTTCAAATGGTTTACAAAGATACGGTGTTTGATAAGTCGCATCTACAATCAAAGGTATGCCAGCTTCATGAGCTATTTTTGCAATTTCTGGCATATTCATTATTTCATTCCCAGGATTTCCAACTAATTCACCAAAGATACCTTTTGTATTTTTTTGAATTGCTTTTTTAAAACCTTTTGTATCTCTAGGTTTAACAAAAGTACATTTAATACCAAATTTGGGCAGTGTTAATCTAAATAGATTAACTGTTCCACCATATAATTGAGATGAAACTACCAAGTGATCACCAGCTTCACACAAAGTCATAACTGTTAAAAATATTGCGCTCATACCCGAAGATGTTGCCAACGCTGCCGTACCTCCTTCAAGAGACGCAACTCTTTCTTCTAACACACCAACTGTAGGATTAGAAATCCTGCTATAAATATGACCTCCTCTTTCTAGGTTGAATAAGGCTGCCGCATGATCAACATCATCAAATAAATACGATGTAGTTTGATAAATTGGAACCTGTCGAGATCCAGCATTTTTATGGGGTTGGTATCCCGCATGAAGACTTAAAGTGTCGAATTTGTAAGTTTTTGGATTAGTTACTTTTTTATTTTTATCACTCATTATTATTTCCTGTTATATTAATTTTTTAAGTAAATTTATTCAGTTTAACCGCACTTAAACTATATAATTAATATCAATATTAATATAATTTGACAATAATAGCATTTATAAGTATTAATCCCGCAACCATGACAAAATTTGTTAAAAACAGTGAGATTAAAAGCAACTGGTACGAAATTGACGCTAAAAATGCTGTAGTTGGAAGATTAGCAACTATTATATCAAAAATAATTAGAGGGAAGAACAAGAATACATATACCCCACATATGGACCATGGAGATTTTGTAGTAGTAAAAAATATAGAACTGATAAAATTTACAGGAAAAAAATTTCAAAATAAAAAGTATTATAGACACACAGGGTATCCAGGTGGAATAAAAGAAATCACACCTGAAAAACTTTCTGAAAAGAAACCTGGCGAAGTTCTTAAGCTTGCTGTCAAAAGAATGCTGCCGTCAGGTGTTCTTGGAAAGAAACAGTTAACAAAATTAAAAATTTACGCTGGATCAAAACATCCACATTCTGCTCAAAATCCTAAATTAATAGATTTATCTAAAATGAATAGTAAAAATATAGCAAGAATTTAATATGGAAACATCACCTAATAAATCTGAAAAAATTAAATTAGATTTTAAGGATAGTAAATATGCGACCGGGAGACGAAAAACTTCTATTGCAAAAATTTGGCTTAAAAAAGGTTCAGGAAAGATCTATGTTAATGGAAAAAATTATGAGGAATATTTTAAAAGAGCAAATCATAAGATGCAATTACTAAGACCTTTTGAAATCATAAGCCAACCAACAAATTATGATGTAAAATGCAGAGTGAAAGGTGGAGGATTGACCGGCCAAGTAGGAGCTATGGTTCATGGTATTTCCAAAGCATTGCTTATGTTTGATGCAGAATTAAAATCTACTTTAAAAAAAGAAAAATTAACCACTAGAGATTCTAGATCTGTTGAAAGAAAGAAATATGGTCATAGAAAAGCTAGAAGAAGTTTTCAATTTTCTAAAAGATAATTT
>CACOED010000026.1 GCA_902626245.1 uncultured Pelagibacteraceae bacterium
AAGATTGGGCTTGTATTGTTTTATTATCGTTAAAATCGTCTGACATTTTTTTCCTTTATATGTTTTTTACCATTTAATTTAATTTTTTGCTAATTTTGTTTTTTCGTTATCTAAAATTTTCTGTTTTGCTAACAAATCTGAAAATGTTTCTTGTTCTTGTAGCCAATTATCATAGTCATTTTTATCTTGTACTTCCACACCACCTCTCATTGCATAATGTCCAACTCCACAGTATTCTGCACACAAAACTTCAAACTCTCCCGTTTTGTTCGGCTCAAACCAATAATAAGTTACTATTCCAGGTACTGCATCCATTTTTGCTCTAAATTGAGGGACATACCAATTATGAAGTACGTCAACTGATCTTAATAAGATTTTTACTGGTCTATCCTTTTCTAAATTTATAACGTCACTTTGAATCATTACGTCATCATTTCCAAAAGGATCATCTAAATTAATTCCAAAAGGATTGTTATCATTAATGTTTACTACTTTTGTAGTTCCCAATTTTCCATCTTCGCCAGGCAACCTATACTGCCATCCCCATTGCCATGCCATCACATCAATTTCAATTGCGTTTTTTGGAACATTAACGTATTGATTCCAAATTATTAATCCTGGTGCTAAAAGAGCGGCAACTCCCAATGTCGTTGCCCATGTAAGTATTTTTTCTAATTTTTTGTCTTCAGGTTTGTATTCAGCTTTTCTCTCTTTTTTATAGGAAAATTTAAAAACGCAGTAAATCATGAAAAGACAAACTGCTATAAAAACTCCTCCGCCAATCCAAAATGTAAGAGTGATAGTATCATCCATACCTCCCCAGTTTGAGGCCACGTCTGTCCAATACCAAGGTGTAAAGATATGGAACAATATTGAACCAAGAATTACTAAAAAGAATATAATACCTACGTGCATATCAGCCTATATAGAATAAATATCATATAAAAACCTATGACAAAATGTCTTAAGAATCTGCAAAAATATCAAATATAACGTTATTATTATGCTAGGAAAAATCGAAATTTTGGCTGTAATTCTAATACTGGTTTTATTGTTTTATTTTGTCATTTCATTAGGCGCTGGGGCATTCTCAAAAAAGGAAACTAATTCAAAAACAAAAAAATATTTGAAGTCTGTAAATATATTACTCTCTGTTATTGCTGTTGTTGGGGTAATATTAGTTTTATTCTTATAATAAATTTAAGAAATTAATTCTTTACACCATGCAATAACTGAATCGTTATAAATAAACATTATCGAAAAAAAAACTAACCAAACAATAAATAAAAATAACCAATAAAGAGATAACGCTTGAAGATTGCTTTTTTCTTTAACGTAATCCTCTTCTTTTAATTTAAATATTCTTGAACTTATTTGACCCCAAAAAAATAAACCTCCCAATAAGTGTAATCCGTGTAGAGCGGTAAATATATAATATGAAGAAAAATAATTATTTGTTGAAACAAAATGACCTTGCTTCATTAATTGATACCAAAATATAATTTGTAAGAACAAGAAAAAATAACTTAGAGCACCTACAATAACTATATTATTTTTTATTTTATTCGTTAAATTATTTTTTAAGTCTTTGCTTATTTTGCTAAAGAAAAATGTAACAAAAATTAAAACTAAAGTATTAATCCATAGAAATTTATTTTTTAAAATAAATGTTGTATCTTGTTCTGGTGGTATAGAATAAAGATAGGCTGTAAATATTAAGCTAAATATGGCCGTGCTTATTCCAAATATGATAATCACTGCTGACATTTGATTCGTAACACCGAAAGTTTTACCTATATGCTTATTATCAATTAAAGCTTGATTCTCTTCCCAAGGTTTTTCTAAAAGTGTGCCAAAAAGTTTCTTTATAACTGAGGTCATGATATCTATATAATTATATAATATTATTTTACAACAATGAAATTAAAAACCTCAATAATAGTTATTACGGGTTGTTTAATAATTTTTCTATTTGTTATGTTGCCTGTATTTTTATCTATAGAAAAAAGAGAGGATGAATTCGTAAAGAAATTTCAAGGATCTTCATTTTCATTAAATGATGTAAATAATGATATAATAACTGAGGCATCTTTTGAGGGTCCTTTAACTGCAATATTTTTTGGTTTCACAAATTGTCCCGATGTATGTCCGATGACATTAAATAACTTAGATTTAGTTATAAAAAATTTAGATCAAGAAAAAAAAAATAAATTAAAAGTTTTTTTTGTTAGTATAGATCCAGAAAGAGATAGTCCTGAAGTCATAAAAAATTACTTAAATTCATTTGAAAATAAAATGTATGGGATTACTGGAGATCCAAAAAAAATATTTCTTATGTCTAAATCTTGGGGAGTTCTTTCAGAAAAAATATTTTCTGAAGATGGCAATTATTTAATTAATCACAGTTCATCAATAATTTTATTAAAGAATGGAAAATATCTTAGCAGAATTAGTCACCATGCAGACTACGAAGATATATTTAAAAATATAAATAAATATTTAAGATAACAAATTAAAACTTACTATTGATATCATTGAAATCGCAGCAGTTTCAGATCTTAAAATATTATTATTTATTTTAAGTGGTATTAGTCTTTTTAATTTAGAAATATTTTCTCTTTCTTTAATAGAAAAATCTCCCTCTGGGCCTATAAGAATACATAGCGGATCTTTGTTTTTGAGATTTAATTTTTTATTATCTGTATTTAAATCCCCAAAAATTATATTCGTATTTTGATTTAATTTTAAGAAAGCATCAAGCTTTGTAAGTTTATCTAAAGAAGGTACTTTCAGCCTATTACATTGCTCAGATGCCTCAACAATAATTTTATTAATTCTCATTTCATTTAATTTTCTAACAACAGTCCTTTCAGTTAATATCGGTATAAATCTTGTTATTCCGATTTCAGTTGCTTTTTGGATCATTAAATTCAAATAGTTTAACTTAATTGGAGCAAAGGCTAGCCAAATCTCTTTTTCTTTATTTACAGACCTTAATTTTTTAATAATTACAAAATCTACAATTCCTTTATTAATATTATTTACTCTAGCCTCCCATTCTCCGCTTTGATTAAATAAAGAAAAACTTTCACCTACGTTTTTTCTCATCACTTTTGTTAAATAGTGTGATTGTGACTTCTCTAATTTAGAATTTAAATTTAATGATAAACTTTCTTTAAAAAATAATCTAATATTGCTCATCAATACAAGTTAATTTATGAAAAATATTAAAGCAATAATTTTTGATGCTTACGGAACTTTATTCGATGTAAATTCTGCTGCGGAAAAGTGTAAGAGTAAAATTGGTGATAAATGGGAAAATTTTGCAAATTATTGGAGAAAAACTCAATTAGAATATACTTGGTTAAGAAGTTTAATGGATAGGCATAAAGATTTTTGGCAAATAACTGAGGATAGTCTAGATAAAGCTATGAAAGCTTTTAAAATAGATAGTGAAATGAAAAATGAACTATTAAATTTATATAAAATTTTATCGCCTTACCCAGAAGTAAAGGAAACTTTAGAAAAGCTTAAAGAAAAAGAATATAAATTAGCTATACTATCTAACGGAACACCATCTTTACTTAATGAATTAGTCAAAAGTAATGATTTACAAAATCTATTTGATGATATTTTTTCTATAGAAGAAGTTAAAATTTATAAACCAAGTTCGAAGGTTTATGAGTTACCAATAAAAAAATATAATATAAAACATGAGGAAGTTGCTTTTTTAAGTGCGAATACTTGGGATATTTCTGGTGGTGGAAATTATGGATTTACATCCGTTTGGGTAAATAGAAACAATAACATATTTGATAATCTTGATTATATACCAAAAAATCAAATCAGTGGACTAAATCAACTACTTGATATTTTATAAAAAAAAACTAATTAAGTAGATTAAATGATAAATCTAATAGACTTAATTGGAAGAATTTTAATCTCTGCGTTATTTCTTTTAAATGGTATTTTGAAAATTAATAACTACGATGGAACTATTGGGTGGATGGAAAGTTTTGGAATGCCAGGTATATTCATAGTCCCAGCAATTATTTTAGAAGTAGTAGGTCCAATTTTGATTATTATTGGTTATAAAACAAAAATAGCTGCTGGGTTATTAAGTTTATTTTGTATAGCCACTGCTAGCATATTTCATAACGACTTTGCTGATCAGATGCAATTTACATCTTTCTTAAAAAATATTGCGCTTGCTGGTGGTTTTTTAATTCTTTTTGTGAATGGAGCTAAAGGATTTAGTTTAGACAACAAATTTAGAAAATAAATGTCAAATATTGAAGTGAAACAAATTATTAAACCAATTCTATCTTCTGATGGTGCTGGAGTAAAATTAAAAAGAAGTATTGGAGTTGAACCAAATTATTTTGATCCTTTTTTAATGTTGGATGAATTTGGATCAGAAAATAAGGACGATTATATCGGAGGTTTTCCTCCTCATCCACATAGAGGAATTGAAACAGTAACCTACATGCTTCAAGGTGAGTTTGAACACGAAGATAGCACTGGTGCCAAAGGGAGAATGTCTTCTGGTGATGTTCAGTGGATGAAAACAGGTAGTGGCATAATTCATTCTGAAATGCCTGCAATGTCTGAAGGTCGACTTCATGGATTTCAACTATGGATCAATATGCCTGCCAAGTTAAAGATGAGTAAGCCTGATTATATTTATATAGACTCGGATAAAATGAGTATTCATAAAGATAAAGACAAAAAAATTAAAATTATTGCTGGAAAATTTGAAAATGCAGAGGGGCCCGTCAAAGGTCATAATGTTGAGCCAGTATATTTTGATGTTGAATTAAATGAAGATAAAGAATTTGATTTTAAACTTCCATCAAGTCACAATACTTTTGTTTACTTAATTAGTGGAGAAATAGAAATTGGTACTATAAAACATGATCAAGTTAAAGACAGTACACTCATATTATTAAAAAGAGGTGAAAATTTAAGTGTTAAAGCAAAAACAAATGCAAAATTTCTTGTAGTTTCTGGAAAACCAATTAATGAGGAAATCGCAAGGGGAGGACCGTTTGTAATGAATACAAAAGCAGAGATCTTGCAAGCAGTACAAGACTATCATAATGGTACATTTGTAAAATAATGAGAACCGCAATAATTAGTAAAACAGGTGGACCAGAAGTAATAGAATTAAAAGATTATACATTGGGAAAACCAAGTGAAAATGAAGTTACAATTGAACAAAAAGCAATTGGTTTAAACTATATCGATACTTACCATAGATCTGGCCTTTATCCATTAAAACTTCCAACAGGATTGGGACTTGAAGGAGCAGGTATGATTACTGAGGTTGGTACAAATGTTAAAAATTTTAAAGTTGGAGATAAAGTAGCCTACGCTGCGATACCACTGGGTTCTTATTCAACACATAGAAATTTTCCTGCTAGTAAAATTGTTAAAATACCTGATGGAATTGATTTAGAGATAGCAGCAACTTTAATGACGAAAGGTTTGACCACATATTATCTTTTACATCAAACTTACAAGGTTAAATCAGGTGATACTATTTTATTTCACGCGGCAGCAGGTGGAGTTGGACAAATATTTGGTCAATGGGCAAAAAGTCTAGGATGCATAGTGATTGGAACTGTTGGATCCGAGGAAAAAATTGAAGTTGCCAAAAAATATGGTTACGATCATGTAATTAACTATTCCACAGATAAATTTCCAGCTAAAGTAAATGAATTAACTAATGGTAAGGGTGTTCCTGTTGTTTATGATGGCGTTGGCAAGGATACTTTAAAAGGTTCGTTAGAGTGTTTAAAAATTAGAGGAATGATGGTTTCATTTGGAAACGCTTCTGGATCACTCTCAGACATAAATGTACCGAAAATGTTACAACCAAAAGGTTTGTTCTTTGTAAGACCATCTATGCAACAATATTTAAGTTCTAGGGAAGAATTAGATGAAGCTGCATCAACTATGTTTGAAAAAATCAAATCTGGTAAAGTAAAAATTGAAATTTTTAAAAAATATAAACTAGCGGATGTTGTTCAAGCACATAAAGACCTAGAAGGAAGAAAAATTTTAGGCCCTGCGGTTATTATCCCTAATTAATCTATTTTTACATCCATATCAGACATATGTAATCTAAGTGCATTTGTTGATATTTGAATTTCTCTAATAAAAAATATTATAGATACTATCATTGATAAACAACAAGATCCAAAAATTATCCTCGCTAAAAAAACCTCATCAAGATAAAGGGCAAAAACTGTTAACATATTAAATAAGAACCCAAATGAAGCAAACATAATAGTCCATCTTATAATTGTGATTCTGTTACTTAAGTTGATGAACTGCTTTTTCCATTCTGGAGGTACATGTTTTTCATAAACATGTTCATCATGAAGTTCTCTTATAAGTTTACTAAGAGTATGAAATCTGTTGCTATAAACTCCCATAAGTAAAGGTATTGCTGGAAACATAAGGGCTGTTACTGTGTAATCTATATTCATACGAATCAATTTGATTATGAATCTAGCCTTTGTTATTTACAAGAAAATTAAATGAAAAATCTTAAATTATTTATTCAACTTACTAGATTAGATAAGCCAATAGGCTATATGCTACTTTTCTGGCCGTGTTTGTGGGGACTTACAATAGCATATGATTTTGAAAATAATTTAAACATATATATCTTTTATTTAGTCCTATTTTTCCTTGGTTCAGTTTTAATGAGATCAGCAGGATGTATAGTAAACGATATAGCTGATAAAAATTACGATAAAAATGTTTCAAGAACAAAAAATAGACCAATTGCCTCAGAAAAGATTTCGGTTATTAAAGGTTTATTTTACGTATCGTTATTATGCTCGCTTGCTCTAATAGTTTTGATTCAATTTAATAAATTGACTATAATTTTAGCTTTAGGTTCAATGCCACTGGCTTTTGCATATCCTTATATGAAGAGATTAACTTATTGGCCTCAACTTTTTTTAGGAATTACATTTAATTACGGTTTGCTTTTAGGATGGATATCGATTCAAGAAAATCTAAGTTTAGTACCAATTATATTATATATTGGAGCCATATTTTGGACACTAGGGTATGACACGATTTATGGATTTCAGGATATTAAAGATGACGAAATTATTGGAGTTAAATCGACCTCTATAAAATTTAAAAATAACCCAAAAAAATTTCTATCATTATGCTATGTGATCACCATAATTTCTATAATTATTGTTGGAATAAAAATGAATTTTAATAATTTTTACTACTTATTTTTGATACTTATTGCCATGCACTTATTTTTTCAGATAAAATCATTAAATATTAAAAATGGTAATATCTGTTTAAATATTTTCAAATCAAATAATATATTAGGTTTAATAATATTTTTAAATTTATTACTTGGAAAATTGATTTAGATATGACTAATTTAGAAATTATAAAAAGACTTTATAGTGATTATACAAAAAAATTTTTACCTAAAATTTTATTATCAGTATTTTTTTCTTTAATTGTTGCGGCAAGTACAGCATCTATTGCTTGGCTTTTAGATCCTGCAATAAAAAAAATTTTTATAGATAAAGATCAGACTCTAATTTTTATAATCCCTCTAGCTATCATAGTGGCTTTTTCTCTTAAAGGAATTTCACTTTATTATGCAAAAACAATTTTAATAAAAGTTGGACAAGAAATTACTAAAATTATCCAGTTAAAAATCATGAAATCTTTAATCAAAGCAGATAGCGAAGAAATAGATAAGAAGCATTCGGGTAAATTTATTTCTCACTTAACATTTGATGTTGGTATGATTACAAAATTAGTTAGCACTGTAATTCTAAATCTAACTAAAGATACGTTAACATTAATTGGTTTACTAGGAGTAATGTTTTATCAAAACTGGAGATTGGCAATTTTTGCAATTATAATGATTCCTTTGGCATCTATTGCAGCAAGATCACTTGGAAAAAGAATTGGAAAAGTAACAGTAGAGGCTGCTGATAGAACTGGTGCTTTAACTTCATATCTTTTAGAAATTTTTAAAAACCACAAAATAATCAAAATTTTTCAAAAAGAACCATTTGAATTTAAAAGAACAGAACATTTTATAAATGAACTTAAAAATAAAGTGGTTAAAATTGAAACTGTACTTGTAAGAGCTTCTCCAATTATGGAAACTTTGACAGGCATAATGATTGCTGGATTAATTTTTTATTCAGGAAAATTAATATTAAATGAAGAATTAGATATTAATAATTTTTTCTCATTTTTGGCAGCTATGATGTTAGCATACCAACCAGTTCGATCTTTGGCCACACTCAATATGGGTTTAAATCAAGGTATTCAATCTGCTAAAAGAGTTTTACCAATAATTGATCTTAAAAATAAAATTATAGAAAAAGAAAATTCTACAGATCTAAATCTTAAAAAGGCAGAAATAAATTTTGAAAACGTGAACTTTAAATATAATCAAGAAGAAAAAAAAGTTCTTGATCATATAAACTTAAATATTGTTGGAGGAGAAATGACGTCTTTAGTTGGTCATAGTGGGGCTGGTAAATCTTCAATATTAAATTTAATCCCAAGATTTTATGATATTTTAAGTGGAGATATTAAAATTGATAATCAATCAATTTATGATCTAAAAATTGAATCTTTAAGATCAAATATCTCTTTAGTTAATCAAGATGTTACTTTGTTTGATGATACAATTAAAAATAATATTGCTTATGCAAAATTAGATGCTACCGACAATGAAATATTTGAAGCAGCCAAGCTTTCATTTTGTGATGAATTTATCAATAAGTTACCAAATAAATTTGATACTTATATTGGCGAAAATGGATACAGACTTTCTGGTGGAGAAAAACAAAGACTTTCTATCGCAAGAGCAATATTAAAAAAAAGTAAAATAATATTATTAGATGAAGCAACTTCTTCGTTAGACTCAGAAACAGAAAGTAAAATTCAAGAAGCAATAAATTTACTAACCAAAGATAGAACTACTTTAGTAATAGCCCACAGATTATCAACTATTATGAACTCTAATAAAATATATGTCATAGATGAAGGAAAAATTATAGCTCAAGGAAATCACAAAGAATTATTGCAAAAGTCAGAAACTTATAAAAACTTTTATGAAAAGCAACTAAGAAAAGATTAATGTTATATATTTATAGACTGATAATAAATTTAATCTTTCTAATTTCACCAATAATAATAATTTATAGAATATTAAAAAATAAAGAGGATCCAAAAAGATTTTTAGAAAAAATTGGAAAATTTAAAAAAAGTTCTAATAATGATTTAATTTGGTTTCATGGATCAAGTGTTGGAGAAGTTCTAAGTGTAATACCCTTGATTGAAAAACTAGAAAAAAGAAAAAATATAAAAAAAATTTTAATTACATCAAATACTTTGAGTTCAGCAAAAATTATTAAACAACTTAAATTAAAAAAAACCTTTCATCAATTTTTTCCTTTAGATACAAATTTTCTTGTAGAAAGATTTTTAAATCA
>CACOED010000027.1 GCA_902626245.1 uncultured Pelagibacteraceae bacterium
AATCCATTTTAAATTGGACCCAAATGCCATAAAAATTAAAAATAATATCAAAAATGGAATTATAAGTTTGTTGAAAAATGGGGGTCCAATAGAAATTTTTTCATTAGTAATCACCTCTAAAAATATTGGATATGTAGTTCCTATTAAAATAACAGATAAAAAATACATCATAAACCAATTATTAATTAAAATTGATGTTTCTTTACTTATTAAAAAAAAAATTTTTTCAGATCTACCTTCCTTAACTTGGAAGATAAAAAATAAAACTATAGACAAAAAAATTAATGAAAATAGAAATATTAAAATAAAAACTCCTCTTTCCGGATCATTAGCGAATGTATGCACTGAATTTAATATTCCAGATCTAACCAAAAAAGTTCCAACCATACTAAATGTAAATGTTGATATTGATAATATTAGTGTCCATGATTTTAGAATATTTCTTTTCTCAAGAACTATGACAGTATGAAAAAGAGCAGTTAAACATAACCAAGGCATCAAAGAAACATTTTCTACTGGATCCCAGAACCAAAATCCTCCCCATCCTAATTCATAATACGCCCATATTGAGCCTAATAGAATTCCAATTGTTAAAAAAAACCAAGCTATTTGAACCCATTTTTTTATGTGGGTTGCCCATTCTTTATTAATATTATTTTGAATTAACGCCGCCAAAGAAGCAGAAAAAATTATTGATGATCCAACATAACCCAAATATAAAATTGGGGGATGGATTGCTAATGCTGGATCTTGTAAAATAGGATTTAAACCAAGACCCTCATTTGGAATTGGAAATAGGAAATAAAATGGATTTGAAGTTGATAATAAAAATAAAAAAAAACCAGAAATAATAATTTGTTGAAAAAAAATAGATAAAAGTCTGTATTTTACTGGTTGTTTTTTTGAAAAAATAATGAACAAAAGTATAAATAAAGTTAAAACAAGTAACCAAAGTAATAGACTTCCTTCGTGATTTCCCCATGTTCCTGTAATTTTATAAAATAATGGCTTAGTTGAATGTGAGTTATTATAAACAGTTATGTTACTAAAATCTGAAACTATAAAAGAATAAATTAATGAAATAAAACTTATTACAACAGTAAAAAATTGAAGAGATAAAAGTGAAAAAATATTTTGATTTATTTTTGGGATATTTTTTTTGAAATAAAAAATGGAATAAAAAAGTAAGCTTGCTGAAATAATAAAACCTAATACAAGTGAATAATATCCTATATAACTTAAAATCACTTATTTGCCTCCAAAGCTTCTTTAACTTCAGGAGGCATATAATTTTCATCATGTTTTGCGAGTATTTTCATTGCATTGAAAAAACTCCGATCTTTTAAATAACCCTCAGCAACAACACCTTTGCCTTCTGAAAACAAATTTGGAATAGAGCCAGAATAAGTAACATTTATTTCATTTTTTAAATCAGTTATAACAAAGCTAATTTTATCTTGATTTAATTTAATTGTTTCCTCTTTAACCATTCCTCCAACTCTTATTCTTTTTGTACTATCAACCTCAGGTAAATTTTTTATTTCCGATGGTGATATAAAATAAACTACATTTTCTTCTAAAGATTTTAAGATTAAAAAAATGGATAAAGCTACAATTAAAAAAATAAATGATAAAAACAGTAGCCGCAATTTAACTTTTTTACCATACATGAATAAATAAAGTTAAATTTTTGAAACTAAATTGCTTGCTAAAATTCCTCTATAAATTTTTTGAGCTCTAACAGTTTGTTTTTTATCTAAGGTTAAAGTTAAATATTTAGTATCAAATTTATTTTTTTCTTTAACAAGTTGAATTTTAATCACTGTATATAGAGTTATAAAACTTATCAATGTGAATGCAAACGCAGACCAAACATAAATTCCATATCCATTCATTGTAATAAATTCATTAATCATAATCTATCTAGTCCTTTATTTTTAATTTTTATCAGTTCTGTATTATATTTCATCAAAAAAATAAGAATTGAGAATAGTGCAAATGCCGCAGTCATTAAAGCTAAAGGAACTATCATCGATGAATGTATGGTTGTTTCTGCAAATATATTTATTGAAGCAGGCTGGTGTAATGTTGACCACCAATCAACAGAATATTTAATAATTGGAATATTAATTGCTCCAAATATTGCAATCAATGAAGTTATTTTTTGAACTTTTTCCTCATTATCATAAATTCTCCAGGCCAAGATATAAATTAAATAAAACAGAGCTAATATTAACATTGATGTAATCCTTGCATCCCAAGCCCACCATGTTCCCCATGTTGGCTTACCCCAAATTGATCCTGTTACTAAGGCGATTATATTAAATACTAATCCAGATGGGGCTAGACTTTTTGCAATTAAGATAAAAGATTTATTTTTAAAAACTATTATTGCAAAAGATAAAATAGCAATTACTGAAAAAGTTCCTAAAGATATCCATGCTGATGGCACATGAACATACATAATTCTGACCGAATGACTTTGAATATAATCTTCAGGTGAGATGATTAAAGCTTCAATTAAACCAATCGATAATATAATAATAAAAACAAACAGAATATATTTTGGTGCTCTTGATGTTATTGAAAAAATTTTATTAGGCTCAAAATTTTTAAACATTTAATAATTATATCTATAAAATTTTATTTTGCTGATATTTTTTTAGAATATTCTGATCAAGAATACTATAGAGGGAGATAAATATAAGGGATAAAAAAGTACTCTTGATCAGATATGGTATTATGTTTTCTACCTAATCAAACCTTAGGATTAAGATATGTCTATCTTTTGGATTAATTGTGTTAGAATATTGTCTGTATATTAATTTGAGGGTTTAAAATAAGTTGATCCTTTTTTTCCAGAAAAAATCTCATTTATTAGGGGATGTTTTATAGGTTCATCAGAATCGTCTACTAATAAATTTTGTTGAGATACATAAGCTTCGTAAGTAACATCATCATTTTCAGCTAGAAGATGATAAAATGGCTGATCTTTTCTTGGTCTAACATTTTTGGGTATTGATTGATACCACTCTTCAGAGTTATTAAATTCAAAATCTACATCGTATATTACACCTCTAAAGTCAAAGTGCTTATGTTTTACAATGTCTCCGATTGAAAATTTTGCTTTTTGAATGCTCACATTGTTGAATATGGGGATTTAAATTAAAAAATCAATAAAAAAATTTAAAAGTTTTACCATTCTGTTAATATGTTTTGGTGAATAAATCCTTTCTTAAATTTATTACTGATTTTGGGCCTCTATTAGTTTTTTTTAGTTTTTATTACAAAAGTGAAAAAAATTTAACTGTGGCAATTCCTCCATTTATAGTTGCAACTCTAATTGCTTTACTGGTTGTGTGGATTTTAGAAAAAAAAATACCTATGGTTCCTTTACTTGGAGGAATATTTATTACTTTATTTGGTGGTCTAACAATATATTTTGATAATCCAATTTTTATTTATATTAAGCCAACAATTATAAATATTTTATTCGGTTTAGGACTTTTATTTGGAAAATTTTTTTCAAAGGAGCCAATTTTGAAAAAAATGCTTGGTAAATCTATGCAACTCGCTGATGAAGGTTGGAAAATATTAAACTTAAGATGGGTATATTTTTTTTTTGGTTTAGCAATATTAAATGAAATTATTTGGCGTACACAATCTGAAGAATTTTGGGTTAACTTTAAAGTTTGGGGAATATTACCTTTGACAATTATTTTTACTGTATTTCAAATATCAATTATTAATAAATATAAATTAAATGAAGAATAATTTAAAATTAGTAATTAATAATATTTACTCAGAAAAAAATACCCAAAATTTCTTTGAAAAAGATGAATTAAAAATTATATTGGACTTGTATGCAAAAATGGTATCGGAAGGCTCTTGGAAAGACTATGGATTAAATATTTCCAGTAAGCAGGTGGGTTTTTGTGTTTTTAAAAATGCTACGGAAAACGCAATGTATAAAATTTGTAAAAATTTTAAACCTGTTAATAAAAATTTAAAATATTTAATTACAGATGCTAAAGGTAAAATACTAAAAAATTCTAACGAACTAATAACTTTATTAAAAAATATTAATTGGAAAAAATTATAGAATTATCTTCTTTGACCAAAAAGTCTTAAAAGCATTATAAATAGATTTATAAAGTCTAGATAAAGAGTCAAAGCTCCCATAACTGCTTTTTTTCCCATTAATTCACCTGTATCAGAAGCGGCATACATGTTCTTAATTTTTTGAGTATCATAAGCAGTCAAACCGACAAAAATTAATACTCCTAAAATAGAAATTACAAAATGCATCATTGATGATTTTAGAAATATATTAACTAGTGATGCAATAATTATTCCAATAAGACCCATCATTAAAAAAGAACCTAGCTTTGTTAAATCTCTTTTAGTCGTATATCCATATATACTCATAGCCCCAAAAGTAGCAGATGTAATAAAGAACACTCTTGCAACACTAACTCCTGTATAAACAAGTAATATCCATGATAAAGATAAACCCATTAAAGCCGCAAAAATCCAAAATACTGTTTGGGCTTTTGCTGCACTCATTTTATTTATTCCAAAACTCATATAAAAAACTATTCCAAGAGGTGCCAACATTACTACCCACTTTAGTCCAGAGAAAAATAAAGCATTACCAAAACTTGTAAATCCAGCTATTGCTCCACTAGCATCCGTTACTACTGACATTTTGAATGAAATTAGAGCTATAATTCCAGTTAGCAATACTCCTGTAGCCATATAATTGTATACTTTTAACATGTAGGCTCTTAAGCCTTCGTCCATCACCACAGTTGATTGTGTAGCTGTCTTTACTTTGTTAAATAAATTTTGTTTATTAAATTCCATACTGTTTATATAATAGCCTTTTACTATTTATTCAAGATATCATAAAAACCTTAAAAATTATTTAATATTTGATGAATTATAGAAAATTAGGCACTACAAAACTTGATGTAAGCACTATTTGTTTAGGCACAATGACTTGGGGTGAACAAAATACTCAGGAAGAAGGTTTTGAACAAATGGATTATGCCTTAGATCAAGGTGTAAATTTTTGGGATACTGCAGAATTATATGCAGTTCCTCCTAAAGCAGAAACTTTTGGACATACAGAAATAATTATAGGTAATTGGTTTAGGAAAACAAAAAAAAGAAAAGAAGTAATTTTAGCTACAAAAGTTGCAGGCCCTAGTAGAGAGTATTTAAGAGAAGGGGGATATAATTATGGAATAGAAAAAATGACAGAAGCTGTAAATGATAGCTTAAAAAGACTACAAACAGATTATATTGACTTATATCAACTTCACTGGCCTGAAAGAAATACAAACATGTTTGGTAAATTGGGTTATGAGCATAAAGACAAAGCTGACTGGAACAAATTCGAAGATGTTTTGGGAAATTTACAAAAATTTGTTAAACAAGGAAAAATTAGGGAAGTAGGTCTATCAAATGAAACTCCTTGGGGTGTTTCAAAATATCTTGAACTTAATAAGGAGAAAAATTTACCTAGAATGATGTCTATTCAAAATCCCTATAGTTTATTGAATAGAACTTATGAAATTGGTCTTGCAGAAGTTTCTATTCGAGATCAAATTGGATTATTAGCATACTCTCCTTTAGCAAGTGGATATTTGAGTGGGAAGTATAGAAATGAGACATATCCAAAAGGATCTAGAATGGAAAGAGATTGGGAATTTTGGAAATATAGATACAATACACCTAATTTAAATAAAGCAGTAGAAGAATATTATAAAATAAGCAAAAAATATAATATTGATATGAGTCAAATGTCATTAAAGTTTTGTGAATTACAGCAATTTACTACAAGTGTAATAATTGGAGCAACAACAATGGATCAGTTGAAAACTAATATAGAAAGTGTAAATGTTAACTTGAGTGAAGAAATTATTAAAGAAATTAATGAAGTTCAAAAAACTTACCCAAATCCATGTCCATAACAAATAGAACTATTATATTTTTTTTCAGTATTTTTGTTTTCTCAACAAGTGTCGTGGCCGCTGAAGAATTAAAAAAAATTGGAAAATTCAAAGACTGGGAAACATTAGTTTTAAAAAAAGATAACGAATTAACGTGTTTTGCTCAAACTAAACCTGTTTTGCAATCTCCTAAAGCTAACAAAAGAGAATCAAGACTTTTTGTTTCATTTAGACCTAGTGATAAAATTTTAGATGAAATTAGTACAACATCAGGTTATGAATTTAATTCTCAAAATTCAATATTGGCTACATCAGGTAAGAAAAAATATGAATTTGATATAGTTCAAAATGCGTTTGCTTGGATTAAAAGTAACAATATTGAAAAAAAAATGATTAAAACTATGAAAAAAGGTTCTAGAATAATGGTGACTGCATACAATAAATCTGGATCCCAAACAATTGATCACTACTCATTGTTAGGTTTTACAAAGGCCTATAATTCAGCAAAAAAAAATTGCTCTTAATATTTAATGAAATCAAATAAAAGAATTGTGCTCGCATATTCTGGTGGGCTAGATACTTCAATTATTTTAAAATGGCTTCAAGATAATTATAAAGCCGAAGTTATTGCCTATACAGCCGATATTGGGCAAAAAATCGATAAAAAAAAAATAATAGAAAATGCAAAAAAACTAGGAGTAAAAAAAATAATAATTAAAGATTTAAAAGATATTTTTGTTAAAGATTACGTCTATCCTATGATAAGAGGACATGCAATCTATGAAGGCGTTTATTTATTAGGAACTTCAATTGCAAGACCTTTAATTGCAAAAGATCAAATAAGAATTGCAAAAAAATTTAAAGCGTATGCAGTTTCTCATGGATCAACAGGTAAAGGAAATGATCAAGTAAGATTTGAACTTGGTTACCATTATTTTGGACCAAAAATTAAAATAATAGCCCCTTGGAGAATTTGGAAGCTTAAATCTAGAACTGACCTAATTGATTACGCAAAAAAAAATGGGATACCAATTCCAAAAGATAAAAAAGGTGCACCACCATTTTCAGTAGATGATAATTTGTTTCACACATCAACAGAAGGAAAGGCTTTAGAAAACCCGAAAAATTCAGCGCCAGAATCTATTTTTCAAAGAACAATATCTCCAGAAAAAGCACCAAATAAAGCTGCTTTTGTAACTATAAAATTTAAAAATGGAGACCCTGTCACTGTAAATGGTAAAAAATTATCTCCTTCAAAACTTTTGGAAAGATTGAACCAGATAGCTGGCAAAAACGGAATTGGTAGAGTCGATCTTGTTGAAAATAGATTTATTGGAATTAAATCAAGAGGTGTTTATGAAACTCCTGGAGGAACTTTATTAATTAATGCTCATAGAGCAATTGAGTCGGTAACATTAGATAAAAAAACTATGCATAAAAAAGATGAAATAATGCCTAAATATGCAGAACTCATTTACAATGGTTACTGGTATTCTAAAGCTAGATTTAAACTTCAAAAAATTGTTGATCAAAAAAGAAATAAAGTAAATGGGTCTGTTAAACTAAAACTATACAAAGGTAATATTACAATTGTATCTAGACAAACTAAAAGTAAAGCTTATTCAATGAAAAAGGTTTCATTTGAAGAAAATAAAACATTCAATAAATCAAACGTTGAAAGATTTATTAACTTGCACAAAAGTAAGTTAAGATAAAATCTGAAATAGATTTTTATTTAAGCCCTTTATAAATTTAAGTTATTTTTTTTTTTTGCGACTTCTCGAGGGTCTGGGATTTCTCCAAAAGAATATCTTATCGTGTTTATTATTACCCAGCCTAAAGCCATGGACACTAAAATATAGTAAATAAAAGCTAAAGACTCGTTTTGAGCAAAATCTTTTAGATCTGCTCCCCAGTAAATTATATTCCAAAAGAAAAAAAAGAATAATTCATAAATAATTATAACTTTAAACATTAATATTAATCTAACTACAAAGATTTAAAATTTAATCAAAATCTTTTAGGTTCATTTTTGTCGCAGGTTGAAATCAAATAGATAATTAATATATGTGCGACATAAAATACAAAGAATGGAAACTAAAATTAAAATAATCATATAAATTGTTGTATGGAAAATATTACTAAAAATCTTCAGTTCGTATTACTAACAGTAATACTTATTAGCACAGTTATTGCTGTTGGAATTGAAATCAAAGCAATGCTCTTAAATCAGTCAGTTACATTAGCTGATCTATTATTAATGTTTCTTTATTTAGAAGTCATGGCAATGGTTAGAGTTTTTTGGGATCAACAATCAATAAGTATTACTTTACCTTTGCTCATAGCAATAACTGCATTATCAAGATTTATAATACTTCAGGGTAAAGAAATGGATCCATCTGGATTAGTTTATGAGGCTGTGGCTATAGTTCTTATTGCCTCTGCTATAGTTATTTTAAGATTAAGACATAGCGATAAACTTGGACTTAAATCAAAAAAAAAATCTTAATTAAATTAAAAAAAAAATATGAGCGCTAAGTATTTAATTTTTGGAGCAACTGGTTCTATTGGTTCTAATTTAGCTAAAAAATTATATGACTCAGATCATGAATTTCATTTAGTTTCAAGAAATGAAGTAGAGCTTAAATCTTTGTCGGAAAAACTAGAGTGTAAATTTACTGTAGCAGATGTTTTAGAAGATAATTTTATTGAAAATGTAAAATCTGAAATCTCTGAAGTAAAGGGGATAGCCTATTGTGTTGGCTCAATAGATTTAAAACCATTTAAAATGGTCAAGGAAGATGACTTTCAAAAATGCATGAAGTTAAACCTTTATTCTGCAATAGAAATAATTAAGGCATATCAAGATAGTTTAAACAAAAACAAAGGTTCAGTTATATTATTTTCAACTGTTGCCGCACAAAGAGGGTTTGCTAATCATTCAATTATTTCATCAACAAAAGCAGCTGTGGAAGGATTGGCTGTTTCTCTTGCAGCTGAGTTTGCCCCAAATATTAGGGTAAATTGTATAGCTCCCAGTTTAACAAATTCAAAGATTTCTCAACCATTATTGAAGAATTCTATTATGGCAGAAGGTATTGCTAAAGCTCATCCAATGAAAAGAATTGGCGAAGGAAAAGATGCTGCTGCAATGGCTAAATTTTTACTAACTGAGGAAAGTTCTTGGATAACAGGACAAATAATTGGTGTTGATGGTTCAAAATTCATATTTTAATTTCTTATTTAATTAATAAATAGGAAATTAAAA
>CACOED010000028.1 GCA_902626245.1 uncultured Pelagibacteraceae bacterium
CTCTTAATACCTAAAATTACAGCTTCACCATGATTAAGTTTTTTTGAATATGAAAGAGCCGCCTCATATGCATGAGCAAAGCTATGACCTAAGTTTAAAATTTTTCTTAAATCTTTTTCCTTTTCATCCTTCTCAACAATTTCCTTTTTTATTCTGCAGCTCTCTAATATTGCCTTTTCAATGAAGGGAGATTTTAATTTAATTATTTTATTAAAACTTTTTTTTAAGTAGTTAAATGTACTATAACCATTAATAATAGAATGTTTTAAAATTTCTCCATACCCGCAGATTATTTCTCTTTTTGGAAGAGATTTTAAATTATTTATATCAGATATAACCAAATCTGGTTGCATAAATGAACCAATTAAATTTTTTCCATATTTATTATTTACACCTGTTTTTCCTCCAATAGATGAGTCTACCTGCGCTAAAAGTGTGGTTGGTATATTTATAAATTTAATTCCTCTTTTAAAAATACTTGCAGCAAAACCTGAAACATCGCCAGTAATACCTCCACCAAGTGATATAATACAATCATTTCTATTAAAGTTAGATTTAAAAAGTTTATTTAATATAGAATTGATACTTTTTAAATTTTTATTTTTTTCACTTGCTTTAAAAGAATGAACAATTTTTTTATTAGAATTAATTTTTTTTTTTAAAATATATAATATTTTTTTTGGTACTTTTGTATCGTAAATTATTAAAACTTTTTCAAAAGAGATTTTGCTTAATTTTAATAAACTATTTATATCGGCAATAATATCAGAGCCAATTATAATTGGATATTTTTTTGATTTTGTTTTAATTATCAATTTGATTTTTTTCATATAAATTTTTTATTTGATTAACTATCATATTTTTAGTTGAACTTTCACAGTTAATCTTAAAATTAGCCTCAGAGTATGTTTTTGATCTTTCAATTATTAATTTTTTTAAATCACTTTCATTTGAATGAAAAGCCAGAGGTCTTTTTTTACTTTTATATATTCTCTTAATTAATGTTGAACTTTTCCAATTTAGCCAAAATGATATACTATTAATTAGAGTCTCTTTTTTAATGTTCTTATTGAGAAAACCACCACCACCTAATGATATAATTTTTCTTTTGCTTTTTAAAATTTTTAGAGTTATTTTTTCTTCTAAATTTCTGAAATAGTTCTCACCTTTTTTTTCAAATATACTTTGAATTTTTAAACCTGCTTCTTTTTCAATTATTTTATCGATATCTATAAATTTTAGATCAATAGCTTTAGATAATAGATAGCCAATTGTGGATTTTCCAGCACCCATCATGCCAATTAAAACGATATTTTTTTTATTTAAATCCATAATTCTTTATTGAAAAACCACAAATATGTCTTATTTTTGAAATTAGTTAACAGTATATGCAATTTGAAAAAAAAACAAGAATAGGAAGTTCAAAAGGAATTTTTGGAATATTAATTAAAATAGTTTTGATAATATTGATTTTATTTACTGCTATCATTTTAATTGATAGAATTAATTTCCCATCACCTATTAAAAAAATTGAAAAAGAAATTCCTAATGAAAATTTTAAAATTGTTAAATAAAAAAAGTTTATCAATTTTTTTTTTCTTATTAATAATATTTTCAACTAGTCTTCAATCAGAAGAGGAACCCGTTGATATATGGAAATTGGAAAAAGAGGTTGAAGAAAATAATTCTGATGAAATTCTTAAAAATGATGAATTCAATGAAGATGATAATGAAATAAATAATAGTAATTTAAATAGTTCAATTGATATTATTGACAGCAACTTGTTATCGGAAAAAGAAAATATTGTAGGCTTATATGATCCAGAAGAGAATGGGTTGAATATTGATATGTGGTTAAATTCTGATGGAAATGAAATTAAACTAATTTTGAATAAAATTAGTAAAATGAGTCTATCAAAAGATTCTAAAGAAATTTTAGATATTGCATTATTAACAAATTCTTATTTTCCAAATAATAATATTAGTGAAGAAGAATTTGTAGATTTTAAATTAAATTATTTAATAATGAATAATAATAATGACTTAATTAAACTTTATTTAATCAAAAATGAAAGTAGTATTTATAATTCAAAATTAATAAAATTTTATATAAATAGCTTTCTTGAAAATGCAGATTTAGAAAATGCTTGTGAGATTTTTGATAATTTAAATTACATTGAAGACAATTATATAAATAAATTAAATATTTACTGTTTAATTAATCAAAATAACAGAGAAGAAGCGCAGCTTTTGTTTGATCTAAAAAAAGAAACAGGATTTAAGGATGACTTTTTTGAAGACAAGTTTAATTTTTTAATGGGATACAATGAAGATTCTGATAAAATTTCTGATGAAAATATTTTGAATTTTTTTTTATCTCACAGGACGAATCCTAATTTTTCCTATAAGCCAGATAAAAATACTCCAAAATTTATTTGGAAGTACTTATCATCAACCAATTTATTAGAAAATATTGATTCAATTGATCTGGAAGATAGTGAAAATATTTCTTTAATTGAGCAAGCTACACACGAAAAAAATTATGAAGAAGAAGAATTATTTGAATTATATAAGAGATTTCAATTTAATATTAATCAATTACTAAATGTTAAAGAGTCATATAAACTTTTACAAAATTATGAAGGTAGAGCATTGTTATATCAAAGACTTATACTAACAAAGGATGTTAATGAACTTTTAGATTTATCATACAAGCTAAAACAGTCTTTTAAAAAAGATAATTTAGAAAATGCCTTTAATAAAAAATTAAAAGAAATATTATCTTTTATTGATGAAGATGAAGTACCATCAAACTATTCTTCATTTTATTCCAAAAATATTTCAACTCAAAAATTAAAAAAGAAAAAAACAAAAATTAACAACAAAATAATACATCAATCAAAAATATTAAAATATTTTGAAGAGGAAAATGATATTAATAAAACTCAGGAAGATTTAGATAAATTGCTTAAATCAATAAAAAAAAATAAAGATTATATTGTATCTACTAAAGACCTAATTTTATTAGAATCCTTAATCTCAGATGGCATTGAAGTAAAAAAAAAATATAAAAATATGTTTAAATTTGATCAATCAATTATACCAACCGATCTTCAGATGCTATTAAATAATAATGAAGTTGCGATGATTTTACTTAGATTAGTTGAGATTATAGGTGAAGATGATTTGGAAAGCCTTGATGCAGATACATTATACTTTATGACAAGTATATTGAATGTCTTAAACTTAGATTTAATTAGAAATAAGTTACTTTTAAAAGTTCTTCCTTTAAAAATATAAAAATTATATTAAAATCAAATTATGGCAATAAAAGCAATTTTGACAGAACCAAATAAAATTTTGAGACAAGTTTCAAAACCGGTCGAAAGAGTCGGAAAAGAAGAACAAAATTTAATGGATGATATGATCGAAACTATGTACAAGGCAAATGGAATTGGTTTAGCAGCAATTCAAATAGGTGTGCCAAAAAGAATTATTGTTATGGATATCTCAAGAAATGATGAAAAAAAAAATCCTATGTACTTTGTAAATCCAATAATAAAAAATAAAAATACTGATCTTTCAAGATATGAAGAAGGATGTTTGTCAGTACCTGATCAGTTTGCAGAAATTGATAGACCAAGTACATGTGAGGTTGAATATTTAAATTATAATGGGGAAAAAAAGATTTTAAAAACTTCAGGTTTACTTGCAACTTGCATACAACATGAAATGGATCATTTAGAGGGAATACTTTTCATTGATTATCTTTCAAAACTTAAAAAATCTATGATTATAAAAAAATTATCTAAACAAAAAAATAAAGTAGACAGAATAGTTGTTTAGTTTATGAGTAAAAAGATAGTTTTTATGGGAACGTCAAATTTTGCTGTTCCTATTTTGAAGTCGCTTTATCAAAATGGATATCCAATCTCTGTTGTTTATACACAACCACCAAATAAATCTAATAGGGGTCAAAAATTAAATAAGTCACCAATAAATTTATTCTCAGAAAATATAAGTTTAGATGTAAGAACTCCACAAATTTTAAAAAATAATAAGGAAGAAGAGAAATATCTGAATGAATTAAGACCAGATATAATTTTAGTAGTTTCTTATGGTCAGATTATTCCAAAAAATTTTTTAAATATTCCTAAGTATGGATTTTTAAACATTCATGCCTCTTTACTTCCTAAATGGAGAGGGGCAGCACCTATACAAAGATCTATAATGAATCGAGACGAAAAAACAGGAATTAGTATAATGAAAATAAATGAAAATTTAGACGAGGGACCAATTTGCAATCAATACTCATTAAAAATTCCAGAAAAAATAAATTCGGAAGAATTATCTGAAAAATTATCACAAATAGCCTCAGAAAAAATTTTAGATATTTTAGATAATATTTTTGATAATAACATAAAATTTAAAGATCAAGATCATTCAAAAGCAACCTATGCAAAAAAAATTCAAAAAATAGAAGGAAAAATAGATTGGAATGAAAATGCAGATCAGATAATTGGTAAAATAAATGGACTTTACCCATATCCTGGTGCTTTCTTCATATTTAATGGAGAGAGATATAAAATATTGAAAGCAGAAAAATCTGGCACAAAAGGAAAAGTTGGCGATATTATTAATGAAAATTTTGAAATATGTTGTGGTGAGGGGTCTATAAAAGTATTGGCAATTCAGCGTGAAGGAAAAAGAGTTCAACAAATAAATGAATTTTTGTTAGGTACACAAATTAAAAAAGGCTTTAATTTAGCCTAATGTATAGATATCAAATCTTAATAGAATATGTTGGAACTTCTTTTATAGGTTGGCAAGCTCAGAAAAAAGGGAAGTCTATTCAAAAAACAATTCAATCAATTTTATCAAAACTATTAAAGCAAAAGATTATATTATATGCATCTGGAAGAACTGATGCTGGCGTTCATGCTATTGAACAATCAGCTCACTTTGATGCAAAAAAAAAAATTCAAAATCTAAATAAAATTATTAAATCATTAAACTTTTTTTTAAATGATAAAATGATTTCAATAATTAAAATTAAAAAGAAAAATATTAATTTTCATGCTAGACATTCAGCGAAACAAAGAACATATGTTTATTTAATCCTTAATAGATTTTCACCATCAACTATAAATAAAAATAGGGAATGGCATATTAGAAAAAAATTAGATCTAAAATTAATAAAAAAAGGTGCTAAAAAATTAATTGGAACACATGATTTTTCAACATTTAGAGCTTCAAATTGTAGTGCAAAAAGTCCTGTAAGAACAATAGACTCAATTTTAGTAACTAAATCGAAAAATTGTATTAAATTAAAATTTAAATCAAAATCTTTTCTAAAAAATCAAGTTAGATCAATGGTTGGTTGTTTAAAATATCTTGGAGAAAAAAAATGGGATCTGAAAAAATTTGAAAATATTATTGTAAAAAAAAATAGAAATAAAGTTGCACCACCTGCACCAGCTTGTGGATTATACCTTGAAAAAATTATCTACTAACCCGTGAATTTTTTTTGAATTTTTTATTAATTCTCCAACGGCTTTCTGTTCTAACGATGTAACCACAGCAATTAAGAGATTTACAATTACAAGGAAATTGTTTGTAATCAGAGTCATAACCAAAGCCATAGTCGCAAGTTATTTCCTCTCCTTTTTTAATTTCTTTGTTTGCAATAACCCAAATTTTTAAACCAGTTCCATCGTAATCTGCATTATTTGAGCAAGAATGATTGATCAATCGTGCTGTATTCCATGATACATCTCCGTCTAAATCATATCTTTTATTTAAATTAAATAAATAAATAGGTTTAGAATTATCAAATTTATCAGAATCTTCAGTTTGTTTTTTTGTAATAATATTGCCTACATATTCTATAATTTTAGTGCCAGCTTTTATATTCTTAGTCGCGTAAAGACCTCTTCCGTTTCTGTCAATATTTGATTTTTTAATCTTATAAAGTTTCATATACTTTTTTCTTTAATCAAAATTTTTTTTATTTCAATTAAATTCTAATAGTGCGTTAACATGTTCATTTGCACTTTCAGCTAAAGCATTTAGATCGTAACCACCTTCTAAAATAGATACAACTTTTCCATTACAAAACTCTTTTGTTATTTCTAAGGCTCTTCTAGTTATTTCGTAATAATCCCTTGACTCTAAATTTAATTGACATAATGGGTCCCTACGGTGGGCGTCAAATCCAGCTGACATTAATATAAACTCAGGTTTAAATTCTTTTAATCTTTTAAGCATATGCTCATAAGCGTCAAAATATTGACTAGAGTTGGTGCCTGCTGGCAGTGGAATATTTAAAGCATTATTATGTTCACCTTTTTCATCCTCTGTTCCACCACCTGGATAATATGGATATTGGTGTAAGCTAGAGAAAAAAATATTCTCATTTGACTTTAAAATATCATAAGTTCCATTACCAAAATGACAATCCCAATCAATCACTGCAACTTTTTTATATTTATATTTGGAAATTAAATAATTTGCAGCAACACCAATATTATTTATTACACAAAAACCCATTGCTTTACTTTTTTCAGCGTGATGTCCGATTAGTTTGCGCCCCTCTATAAATAGAGAGGCGCCAAACCCCAGGCGGCCGCGTTACACAATGGGCCGCATTAAACTCCTTTTTTTCAACACCATCGATTGCAGCAATTATTGAACCAACTGCATCGAAAGTTGCATCTTTACTACCAGGCGAAACAACTGTGTCACCATCTAAAAATACCAAACCTTTTTCAGGAAAAGCGTTTTCAACTGTATCTACATAACTAGAAGAATGTGCTTGTTTAATAATATCTTTGTCAAAACTAACTGGATTTTTCCAAATTAACTTTTTATTTTTTTTTAATGTTTCAAGTATTGATGTAACTCTTGAGATGCTTTCAGGGTGCCCAGAACCAGTATTATGATTTAATGAAGATTTAGATGTAATTATTGCTGTTTTCATTAAAAATAATTTTCTAAAATTTTATAATATATTTTAGTCAATTTTTTCAAATCTGAAATTGGTGACCTCTCATCTACCATGTGAATAGTGGTGTTTCTTAATCCTAACTCTAATCTTGGGATTGAACCTAAAAATCTACTATCACTTGTACCACCTCTACAATTTAATTTTGCTGAGTTACCTGTAACTTTTTTAACAATTTTTTTAACCATATAAATTTCTTTATTTGGTTTAGTATAAAAAGCTTCACCACTCACTCTATATTCTATTTTAGTTTTACATTTTTCTTTTTTTGCAACTGCATTTATTATTTTACTTAATTTTTTCTTTAGAGAAGCTGATTTATGTTTAGAGTTAAATCTAACATTAAATTTTGCACTAGCTGATTGAGGTACTACATTTTCAGATAAATTATCTACGTTCATTTTTGTAAACTCCAAGTTAGATGGTGGCATGAATTTTGTACCATTATCTAACGATGTACTTTTTAATTTTGCTATTATTTTAGCTAAAGCTGTACATGGGTTTATATAAGTTCCAGCAAAAGCCGAGTGGCCACTTCTCCCATATACAGTTACAATTCCATTCATAGAACCACGTCTTCCAATTCTTATTTCATCGCCAACTGATTTATTTGAAGAAGGTTCTCCTACTATAGAAAAATCTATTTTTTCACCTTTTCTTCTAAGATATTTCATAACTGCTGGACAACCATAACCTGTTGTTTCTTCGTCCGCTGTAATAATAATTGAAATAGATCCTTTAAATTTTTTATTTTTAATAAATTTGCTAATTGCACTTATAAAGCAAGCTACACCACCTTTCATATCTTGAGATCCTCTACCATTTAAGTATCCATTTTTAACAACTGCTTTAAAAGGAGAAATTTTCCAATTGTTAAGATTGGCAACTACATCAGTATGTCCTAAAAAATTTATATGAGGTTTAGATTTTCCAAACCTTGCATATAGATTTAATGCTGGTTTTGGCCCAGTTCCTTTTGATTTAATAATTGTACATTTAAAACCAATTGTAGAAAGTCTTCTTGATAAGAATTTCATTATACCTTTATCTTCAGTTTTAACTGATGGAAATCTTATTAGCTCTTGAGCTAATTTTATTTCATTATAAGTTTTCATTAATCTGTATCTCGTAAAAGATCGTTAATTGATGTTTTAGATCTAGTTTTTTCGTCAACTTGTTTGATTATTACTGCACAACTTAGTGATGGTGCAGTTGGATTTTTTTTATCAGGTAAAGTTCCAGGAACTACTACTGAATATGGAGGTACTTTTCCATACGTTATTTCACCTGTTGATCTATTTACTATTTTTGTTGATTGACCAATATATACACCCATACTTACAACTGATCCTTCGCCCACAATAACACCTTCAACGATTTCTGACATGGCACCAATCATTACTCCGTCTTCGATAATGGTTGGTAATGCTTGAGCGGGTTCTAAGACGCCCCCAATTCCACTTCCCGCAGAGATATGGCAATTTTTTCCTATTTGGCAACAACTCCCAGCTCTTGAGAATGTATCCATCATAGTGTTTGAATCAATGTAAGCTCCCACATTTATAAAACATGGCATTAATACAGCGTTCTTATTTATGAAAGATCCAAATCTAACGGGTGAGTTAGGTAACATTCTGAAGCCAGCTTTTTTAAATTCTTCAGGACCCCATCCTGCTGTTTTTCCTTTCAAATACACTGAGAGATCTGTCCATGAGGAATATGGGCCTTGTAAAACTTCCTTTTCGTGAGTTCTAAAACTTAGCATGATAGCTTTTTTAATATATTGATGAGTAACCCACTTTCCATTAATTTTTTCAGCAACTCTAATTTTTCCTTGATCTAATTCTTTTAGGATATGTTTAACAGCATCAGTTATAGACTTATCAGAATCTTTATTAATCTGATCTTTAATTTCCCAAGCATCATTTAAAATTTTTTCTATATCGCTCATAATTTTACTGTTCTTTTAATAACCTTATTTTTTTTAAAAATAAAGCAAGATTA
>CACOED010000029.1 GCA_902626245.1 uncultured Pelagibacteraceae bacterium
GTTTTCACCCCAATTCCAGTTTAAACCAGTTACTTTAAAAGCATTATTAAATGATTCTCTTTGAATATCTGAAGTTTCCACTAATGTTCCAATAGATCCAAATAATATAGCTTTAATTTTCATTATCCTTTTACGGCACCAGCGGTTAAACCACTAATAACTTGTCTTTGAAAAAACATAACCAACATAAAAAGAGGGGCTGTTGCTGATACAACTGCTGAAACTGCCCACATTAAATTACCTTCATGCTGGTTTGTACCCAAGTAACTTTGTATCTTGGGAACCATAGTATGGTTCTCTTGATTAAGTAACAAAGCTGTTACTGTAAAGTCATTGTACGCTAACATTAAACTAAATAATCCTGCTGTAATTACTCCAGGCCACATTACTGGCATAATTATATATCTGAAGGCTTGAAAGTATGAACATCCATCAATTAAAGCACTTTCGTCTAATTCTTTAGGCACTGTTTTAAAAAAAGAATATAGCAACCAAAGTGTAAATGGTTGATTGATTGCAACTAAAACTACAATTGTGGTTGGCAGTATTCCCCAAATTTGCATTTGAAAAAAGGGAAATAAATAACCTGATACTAATGTGATATGTGGCATTGCTCTAAATATAAGTGCTGCAATTAAAATCCAAAAAGCATATCTTTCAGTAGATCTTGATAGAGCATAAGCGCCCAAGGTACCTAAAAACAAAGATATAGAAACAACAAATACAGTTACAATTACTGTATTTCTTGAAGCTTTCCAAAACTCTCCCTCTGTCCAAGCTTCACTATAAGCATTAGTTGTAAATTGACTTCCAGTCTCGACAAGAGTGTTAAAGGCTGAAATAGCATACCACCAATCTGATCTAGAAAAAAAATCTGCTCTTACTTTAAACGATCCCCAGAACGTCCAAATAAATGGGAAACATGCAATTAAAAGCCATACAATAATAAATACAGTATTGAATGTTTTTAAACTATTCGATCGTTTATCTAATCCATATTCCATAATTACCTTACTGTTTTGAATTCTCTCCAAGTTCTTATCAATACTGGTGTAAGTAATATTGCTATTCCTATAATAGTCATAATAGATGTTGCAGCTGCAGATCCAAACAAAATAACTTCTTCATTTACTAAATTATCATAGATTAACCATGATAAAGATTGTGCACTTCCTTCAGCACTAAAACCAATTATTGGTTCAAATACCCTAAAATTATCCATTAACGATATTAAAGCCACAAAGGTTACCACTGGGTATATGTGTGGTAAAACAATATGTCTTACTCTTTGGAATCTTGAAGCTCCATCAATTATTGCTGCCTCAACTGGTTCCTGAGGTACAGTTTGCAAAGCCGCATAAAAAACAACAAAAGCAAAAGGAGAGTGGTGCCAAATACCATAAATAATTATGGTAATCCAAGTTAGAGTTTTAGAAGATTTTAATGACAAATAAGGGTCATCCATTAAAAATTGTAAGTTTGCACCAATTATTCCTTTAGCATCAATCATCCAAAAAAGAACAAGAGATCCAACTAATGGAGTAACTATCATGGGTAATATTGTACCAAAAATAAGAGGTCCCCTTATTTTTCTTGAAATCGCGTTTAAACTTAGTGCAATTATAAAACCAAGAAATAAAACATTAGGTGTTACGAACAAACAGTAGGTGAGAGTAAAAATTAGAGCTTTATAAAAAGGTAAATTTGTAACTTGATCAATAAATTCTCCGGTACTATTTGTCTCTTTCCAAAATTTTGAAATTTCATCAAATGCTAAATGATTTCTATCAACGTATGTTCCAAATCCATTGAACTTACCCAATGGTTTTGCTTCTCGTAACTTTGAAGTTTCCTCTTGATCAACTACTATTGAAACTTTACACCCGAAAGGATCACACTTTTTAACTTCTTTTACTATTTGATCATGCTGAGCATAAAAAGATTGTATGCCAGTTGATATAATGGGAAGACCAATAAATAAAATCATTGCCAAGCCAGTCGGCAGAAAAAACCAAAAAAAAGTTTTATTAGGCATTTAGCTAAATTAAGTGGGGATGATCTATCCCCACTTAAATTTTGATCTTAAAGAAAGCCCTGTTCTTTTGCCTTACTTGTATAGGCAGCTTCAACATCTTTTAAAGCTTGTTCAGCTGACTCTTTTCCTTGTAAAAATTCAACAATTTCACTTCCTAGTGCACCATGCATTAAACCCATTTGTGGTAACATTGGGTATGGTTTTGCCCCCATTTTTACAGCTTCAATAACTCCAATTGATTTTGGACCTGGTTTAAATCCTTCAACTAACCAAACAGCTTGATCTGCAGCATCTGCAACCATTTTTTTATTAGAAGCAGCATGAGCTAAAGCTATAAAAGATGCTTCAGCATCTTTATCAGATCTATTTTTAGCCAGAGTAAAACCATCCCACCATAAAGTTGCTGCAGGAATATTTCCACCTCCAACTGTTGCTGGCCCTGTTAACTTAGTTGCAGCAGTGATTTTTGGATCTCCATCATCATCTAAAAGAGTTCCTGATCTTGATGCCCATAATGTCATAAGAGCAACATTTCCAGACTCCCACTCAACTTTAATAGCTTCACTATCATGTGTTAAATAATCTGGATTACTTAAACTAGCTAATTTTTTTAACATATTTAATGTTGCTATACCTTTTGCATTATTAACACTAGGTTTTGCAGTTCCAGGTTCAAAGAACTCTCCACCATGACCGATGTACATATTGACAAATTCTTCTGCCAAATTCCATCCAGCTTTATATGCAGCTGCATAAGGATGTTGCATTTTTCCAGATGCACGTATTGCTTCAGAAGCAATAACAACTTCTTCATAAGTTTTTGGAACAGCAATACCAAGTTCTTTTAAAACATCTTCTCTATAGTATAGGTGTTGAGTATTAGCCATAAATGCAACAGCCATTACTTTTCCATCTATTGTAATTAATTGAGAGTCTTGAATCCCTTTTCCATATTTCTTAACAAGATCATCAAGAGGTCTAATTAAATCCTGGTTCATTAAAGGAACAATAGAACTGTTAGCTGCTATTCTAGCTGAAAACTCAGAAGGGTTTGCGGTTAAAGCAGGTACAGCGATTTTATTATGTTCTGATGAATGGGTAACTTTAAAATCAGCACTACCCTTACACCCTTTAGCCGTCTCTACAAATGTCCTTAAAGCAGGAAAGTCATTTGCTAAAATATTTATTGAACCACTCGGGATGCCACAATGACCATCTGCATTTGCAGAAGTCCCAAAAAGCAAGAACAATAAAGTTAAAAGTATTTTTCTCATATATATTTCCTTTACATTTTAAAATTAATTTAAAAATTTATTGATAATTTTATCAAATTAATCTTTTATTTTATTGAGACATTTTCGCTTTTTTAGAGACTGTTTTAAAGATAAATATTTACAATGTTTTAGAGGCTAGTTCAGCACCTATAACTAATGACTCGAGTTTTTTGTATGCTATATTTTCATCAACATTTCCAAAACCTGCAAAAGTACTAAAGCCACAGTCTGTTCCCGCCATTAGGTTTTCTTTGTTTATGAATTTTGAAAATTGTAGAATTCTATCTTTTACAACCTCAGGATGTTCAACGAAGTTTGTTGTAGTGTCTATAACTCCTGGGACAATTGTTTTATCATTTGGAACCTTAAATTTTTCAAACACTTTCCACTCATGAGAATGTCTTGGATTCGAAGACTCGATTAAATAATATTTAATATTAGCTTTGAATACTATAGATATTATTTTTTTAAGAGATATATCATGAGTGTGTGGGCCCTCATAGTTCCCCCAGCAAATGTGCATTCGAATTTTTGATGGATCAATGTTTTTAATAGCCTCGTTTAAATATTCAATTTGTTTTTCTGCTCTCTTAAGAAAATCTTCTTCTGAAAGATTTTTAAAAGTCATATGTCGTGCTAAAGCGAGATCTGGGCAATCTAATTGAAGATGAATTCCATTTGAAGTTATCTCTTCATATTCATTCTGCATAATTTTTGAGAGTTTTTCTAGATATTCATCGTCATTTTTATAATATTTATTTGGTAAAAAGGATGAAATAACTCCTGGTGAAGCAGCATTCATAAAAGCTTCAGAATGCTTATTTTTATCTAATATATTTTTAAAATTTTTAATATCTTTAGTTAAAGTTGTTTTATCTTTTATTTTTAATTCACTTGTACAACACGGTCTAGTATATGTTGGTGTACCACCAGATTTCGCTATACGTTCTTTGAAAGAAGGATAATCATCTAAATCTTTTGGTGCTCTTCGATCGCTTTTACCGGAGAAACCATCTATTCTATCCTTAACATATGTTGCATAGCTTATTTTTGACATTTCACCATCACTTATAGAGTCAATTCCAATATCAATTTGTTTTTTTACAACATATTCAACATCTCTTTTTACAATTTGATCAAAATGTTCAGAACTAATTTTTTCCTTTTTATCTTTTTTAAAAAGAAGCTCTGATAACTCATTTGATCTTGGAAGGCTTCCAACATGTGTGGTTTTAATTTTACTCATTTAATTTTTTTTTATTATTTGTTTCCAAACTGCAACCTCATCAAAAAGTACCCATTCTCTAATAATATTATTTCCACTAAATTCTGCATGATTAATACCTAAAATAAAAACGTTGTTATTAGTTGCATCACCAAATTCATTTGATTTTTTAGTATGTTTACCCTCAAAAAACCATCTTACAGAAGCTCTAGCATTAACATTTTTTTCTTCAAGAAAACCTATATGTTCAACAGAAAATTTTATATTTTGGAAAGACTTGGAAAGAGTATTCCAGTAATCAATTACATCTTCTCTTCCATGTCCAAGTCTATTTCCTGGCCAAAAGATATTTGTAGCCCTAGAATAGTCTTTAAAATCATAATTATTATTAAAAATATTTTTTAAGATATTTGAGTATTTGTATCCAACACTATTTTTGTTAGTTTTAATTGGAATATATTCTGATTTCATATCTGATTTAGAATTAAAAATTTCCTTGCTTGAGTTTGAATTTTTTTTATTATCTACTTCTTGTTGTGCAAATTCTTTTGGTGAATATCCCAATTGTCTTACCATTGCACCTTGGTCTCTAACTATCCATTCATCATAAACTTGATTATTTTTACAAGCACAATCCGCAATCACTCTATAAAATATTTTTTTACCTGTTGGTTTTCCATAAAAACCATCTCCAAGGTGTGTCCCTTTACTTAAGATTCTATGAGATGAATGGTATCCAGTGTCATCATTGCCATTCCAAATTACATCCTCCCCTAAAAGTTGTCGATCAGGAAACTCTTTTAAAGTTGAGTAAGTTGCATCTATAACAGGCTTATTTCCATATGTTACTCCAAATGGGGATCTTACAGGAATATTATCAGTATAGAATTTTCCAATTGACTCAACATCTTTTCCCTCCCAAATTTGTTTTGTGATTTTTAATATGAAATCAGGAAAATTTTTATATTTACTATCAAAACCTTTCATTAGATTTGAGTTACACAATTTAAGTGACCTTCTTCTTTTTCATTTATTTGAATTGAAATATTTGAATTAATTGGAATAGATATTGTATCTTTTGATCCAAGATTAATTTTTTTATTTTCAACTTCTATATCCCAGTTTCCTATCTGTGAAAAAAATACAGTTGGCTTTTTAAAAGTTAAATTTTCAATTTTTCCTTTTTTAGCTTTTAATATGTTGAAATTAAAACCTGTTTTATGCTTGATAATTGGTTCTATTTGTTTTTTTTGGAATTTTTCTCCAAGTATCTGAATAGATTTAAAACCATTACCTAAATCAAACTCTACTTTCGATCTATTATCTAATCTACTAATAAAAGCATTTAATTCGTCTACTGTATAATTGTTGAATTTTTTAATCTCATCTACGCTTATTGGTTCTAAAAGCTTTTTTCCTTCGGGCATTTTTTCATTTGTTAAATCTATCAAAGAATTATCGTTTAGTAGTGCCATTCCAGTTTTTTTTGCTTTAATTAGTACGTCAGGCACCCAGGTTACAATTCCTGGATCATCTCCACCAAGCACTACAAAAATAAGTCCTTCTCTTTCACCAACATTTTCAAAGCCTCTAAACATATTTGTAGGCATTGAAATTATATCTCCAACATTCAAAATAGTACTGTTCTTTCCGTCTGCACCCCAATAAAATCTCCATTTTCCAGAAAAAATAACAAAAACTTCAGCAGTTGTATGACTATGAAGACCAGATCCATTTTTTGGCATTGCAGAAACTGCACCCAAATTAAAGCTATGAGGTTTTGGGATTTTTATAAATTGTTTGCTATCTTCTGCCACACCTGGCCCAACAATTGAATAATTTTTTCTCTCTTTATGGCCTTCTAATTTTCCCTCAACAAAAGGAAGAGAGCTCGGTATTAGATCATTAAATTTTGCTATACTATAATTCATATTTTTTTAGAGTCTTAATTGTGATACTAAATTTATTCAAATAAATATATATGCAAATAGAACAATTTGATACAGGCTTAAAGAATCTTGAGAATGTGAAAAAACTAGTTATTTCACCTCAAGAAAATTTTGAAAATAAGCAAAAAATTAGAGGATATTTAAATAAAATTATTATTGATGGTCCCACTAAAATAGACGAAAATTTAAATAATTTTTTTTCAAATCAAATAAAAGTTAACTGTTTTCATCCAATTAATGAATTTTCTGGTATTGAAAATTTTAAAAATTATTTTTGGTTACCACTATTTGAATCTTTTCCCGACATAGAGAGAAGAGAGCAAATAGTAATTGGTGGTACATTTAAAAATAAGATCCAAATAGCTTCTATTTCAATTCTTTCAGGAATTTTTAAAAAATCTTGGTTAGGAATAAAACCAAATTTTAAAATGGTAAATTTAAAATGTTGTGAAGTCCATGAATTAAAAGGTAATAAAATTGTCGAAAGTCACATCCTTATTGATATCTTAGATTTAATTTTTCAAACAGGACAATACCCAATTAATTTGTCAAGAGGATCTGAAGGACATTGGTTGAATCCAATTAATTCAGATGGAGTAGAATTTTTTGAAAAAAATAACAGAATTTCTGAATCAAGTTTAGAACAATCACTTGAAATGCAAAGAAGTTTAAACATCAAGCCAGAACTTGAAGTTTCATCAGATGAAGAACTTAAGTCAAAACTACTTGATCATCCGCAAAAAAATTTTTGGCATGATAAAATGATTTGGTATGGACCCAGTGGTATCGGTACATGCAGATCATTAGAGGGTTTTATAGATAATCATCAATTACCATTTAGAAAAACTTTTAAAGAGAGAAATTATTGGAAGCTTGGACATTATTGTGAACTTGGAGATGGTAAATTTTCTATGACAGCAGGCTGGAACAGCATACAAGCTATATACGGTTCAAATGATTGGCTTGGATATAAATCTGAAAATCAAAAAATTACAATGAGAGTCATGGATTTTTACCATCATGATGAAGGAAAAATTAGAGAGAATTGGGTACCAATAGACATAGTTCATATATTAAATCAAATTGATATAGATGTATTTAAATTAATAAAATAATCTGATGGCTAATATAAAATTTTCTAATGTACATAAATCATTTGGGACAAATAAAATTATAACAAATTTTAATCTTGAAGGAAATGAAGACGAATTTTTAGTATTGGTTGGACCATCTGGCTGTGGAAAGTCAACATTATTAAGAATGATTGCAGGACTTGAAAAGATTGATGAAGGAGAAATTTACATCAATGATCAATTAATAAATACCCTACATCCATCAAAGAGACAGACAGCAATGGTTTTTCAATCTTATGCATTATATCCACACATGAATGTTTATGAAAATATGTCATTTGGTTTAAGAATTGAAAAAAAACCTAAAGATGAGATTGATAAAAAAGTAATTGATGCAGCTAAAATTTTAAAAATAGAGGAATTGCTTGAGCGTAAGCCAAAACAATTATCTGGTGGACAAAGACAAAGGGTTGCTATCGGTAGAGCAATAACAAGAAATCCCAAAATTTTTTTATTTGATGAACCATTGTCGAATCTAGATGCAGCGTTAAGAGCTGAAATGAGAGTTGAAATTTCAAAACTACATAAACAAATTAAAACTAATATGATCTATGTAACTCATGATCAAGTAGAAGCAATGACACTTGCTGATAGAATTGTAATTTTAAATCATGGTAATATTGAGCAGGTAGGTAATCCGGATGAGATATATAATAATCCTGCAAATATATTTGTAGCTCAATTTATAGGAACACCTAAAATGAATATATTAAAAGTTCCATCTGAAAATATATTATCAAAAAATGAAGTAAATTTTTTAGATAACAAAGTTAAAATAGAAGGTATTAACTTTGATAAAAAGAGTTATTTCTTCGGCGTAAGACCCGAACACTTTAGCATTCTAGAGGGAAAAGAATATAAATTTAAACCACAAATTGATTTAATTGAAAATCTTGGAAATGAAAAAATAGTTTATATTAAAATGAATGGT
>CACOED010000030.1 GCA_902626245.1 uncultured Pelagibacteraceae bacterium
TTCATTTATTTCCTCATCATTAAATTGTTCATGTACTTCACAAGTACCTTTCCAAGAAATTATTTCAACATTTGTTTGAGAAGCAACATATTTTGCTAAAAAATCATCTGGCAAGAAAATAACTTTTTTTGCTCCTAGAGTTTCAACAATTTTAACAGCATTAGCAGATGTACAGCATACATCAGTTTCTGCTTTTACTTCTGCAGATGTATTGACGTATGAAACTACTGGAACTCCAGGATATTTTTTTTTTAAATTTCTTACATCATTGCCAGTAATAGATGATGATAAAGAGCAACCAGCATTCATATCTGGAAGAAGAACTTTTTTTTCTGGACTCATAAGTTTTGCTGTTTCGGCCATAAAATGAACTCCACACATTACTATAATATCAGCTTTAGTTTTTGCAGCTTCAACAGCGAGTGCAAGCGAATCAGCTGAAAAATCTGATATACCATGATATATTTCTGGTGTTTGATAATTATGAGCAAGAATTACAGCGTTTTTTTCTTTTTTAAGTTTATTAATTTTATAAATATATGGAGCATGAATTGCCCATTCAATTTCCGGTATTGTTTTTGAGACTTTCTGATAAATTGGATCAGTAGCTTTTTTTATCTCTGTATTAACTTCCATATAAAAACTTACCAACTTGAAATTGAATTGTCATTAATTTATTCTGACGCATAAATGCGGTCATGCTGAAATTGGTAGACAGGCACGGTTGAGGGCCGTGTGGGCTTAGCCCATGAGAGTTCAAATCTCTCTGACCGCACCAGATATTGGTTAAATTAAATTTTTTAGGGGCGTTCTGTTGCCAGGTGCCCCAAACCCCGTAACTTAATTAATAAATTAATTAAGCTGCAAGTGCGTAACTTTCGTTAGCATTTATAATTTAGCCCGTTACGGCGGAACAATACCGAACGAAAGAATAGCTTTTAGACACTCGTCGATTCTAGTTCACCCCCATAAGTTGAAATTGGTGGAGGTGGTGGGTACTGCCCCCACGTCCGCAATGCTTATTACGAAATTCGTTTATCGTCGTAGTTGGAAAACCAACATTAATAATATAAAAGTAAATTTAATAGATTCAATATTTTATTCATGAAATTAACCAAAGAACAAGAACAAGAGATTAAAGAGCAACAAAATCAAGAAACTAGTACAAAAAGAGTTACAGCAAGCGAACTTGAAAAAATTCTCTATGAGGCAATACCCATTCTAGATCATGGATTTATAAGAGTTGTAGATTATATGGGCAATGACACATCTATTGTTCAAGCAGCAAGAGTCTCTTATGGAAAAGGAACAAAAAAGATTTCAACTGATGCTGGATTAATTAAATATTTAATGAGGCATTGGCATAGCACTCCATTTGAAATGTGCGAAATAAAATATCATGTCAAATTACCTATTTTTATAGCAAGACAATGGATTAGACATAGAACAGCAAATGTAAATGAATATTCTGCAAGATATTCAATTTTAGACAAAGAGTTTTATTTACCTAAAACTGAAAATTTAGCAGCTCAATCTCAAAGTAACAGGCAAGGAAGAGGAGATGTACTTCAAGGAGAGCAAGCTAAAAAAGTTTTAGACCTTTTAAAAAATGATGCAGAACAAACTTATAATAATTATGAAATGATGCTTAATGAACGTTATGATGGTTCTGTAATAAACCAAAATGGAGTTGGTCTTGCGAGAGAACTTGCTAGAATGAATTTAACTTTGAATACCTATACTCAGTGGTATTGGAAAACTGATTTACTCAATCTAATGAACTTTTTAAGATTAAGAGCAGACCATCATGCGCAATACGAAATAAGAACTTACGCAGAAACAATGCTAGATACATTAAAAAAATGGGTTCCTATTACTTATGAAGCATTTATGGATTATAGAGTAGGTGGTACGGAAGTGTCAGCAAAAGGAAAAATTATTTTACAAAAATTAATCAAAGGTGAAGATATAAAAGTAGAACAATCAGGTTTATCAAAAAGAGAATGGAATGAATTAATGGTTGCTTTTGACCTTAAAGATAAGTTGATTTAATTTTTTCTGCTAAATTAAGATATATTTTTGAAATTTCATGATCTGGCTTACTTTCTACGATTGGTTTTCCAAGGTCACCAAGTTTTCCAACCTCAGGATTAATTGGAATCTCTCCTAAAAATTCTTTATTAAATTCCTCGGAAGTTCTTTTTACTCCTCCTTCTCCAAAAATTGAATATTTTTTTCCATCGTCTCCAGTAAAGTGACTCATGTTATCAATTAAGCCAATTATTTTTACTCCAAGTTTATCATACATGGCTATTCCACGCTTTACATCCTGCAATGCAATTTCTTGCGGTGTAGAAATAATTATGACCCCATCCATTTTTATTTCTTGGGAAAAAGTAAGCTGAGTATCACCTGTTCCTGGGGGCATGTCTACGATTATAAAATCTAAGTCTTTCCAAGCAACTTTTTGAGTAAAAGTTTTTATTGCGCTTGTTACCATTGGACCCCTCCAAATCATTGGTGTTTGCTCTTCGGTTAAAAAACCAATAGACATACATTGGATTTCATACTTTAAAATTGGTTTTAAAGTTTTTCCATCACTTTTAGGTTTTTCATTTATTGAAAATAATTTTGGCAATGAAGGCCCATAAATATCTGCATCTAATAACCCAACTTTGCATCCTGATTTTTTTAGTGCAATTGCAATATTTGTAGCAAATGTAGATTTTCCAACACCTCCCTTTGCACTTGAAACTGCTATTGTAAATTTTGTTCCATTAATAGGGTTTTTTGTGAAGGATTTTTGTCGCGGTTTTGTATCCATTAATTCAACTTACCTTGTTTTTCCTGATAAAGACACTATATACATTGTCGTATGAGTGATTTCAAAAATCAAAGTCCATGGGGTTCTCCTCCTGGAGGTGGAAACGGTGACGGTTTTAGAAGAGGACCGACTCCACCAGATATTGATGAAATCGTAAAAAATATCCAAGATAAAATAAAAAGATTTATTCCTGGCGGAAGAGCGTCAGGTGGTAAACCAATAGTTTTTGGTTTAGTAATATTATTAATTATTTGGGCTTTGAGTGGTCTTTATAGAGTTTTGCCTGATGAACAAGGGGTGGTTTTAAGATTTGGTAAGTTCGTAAAAACAACTCAACCAGGCTTAAATTATCATATACCTTTTCCAGTTGAAAGTGTTCTAACTCCTAAAGTTACTAAAGTTAATAGAATGGATATTGGTTTTAGATCAGAAAGAGATAGTGGTTTTGGATCAAGTGGCGTTGCAGATGTTCCAGAAGAAAGCTTGATGTTAACTGGAGATGAAAATATTGTAAATATAGATTTCTCAGTATTTTGGGTAATTAAAGATGCAGGAAATTTTTTATTTAAAATTCAGGACCCAGAGGGAACAGTTAAAGCAGCAGCAGAAACAGCTATGAGAGAAGTAATTGCTCGATCAAACATCCAGCCAATTTTAACTGAAGGAAGATCAAAAATAGAGATAGACACACAGGAAATTATTCAAAATATTTTAGATGAATACAACTCTGGAATACAAATTACACAAGTACAAACACAAAAAGCTGACCCTCCGGATCAAGTTATAGATGCTTTTAGAGACGTCCAAGCTGCAAGAGCGGACATGGAGAGATCTAAAAATGAAGCTGAAGCTTACGCTAATGATGTAATACCAAGAGCACGTGGAGAAGCTGCAAAAATTTTACAAGCTGCTGAAGCATACAAAAAAGAAGTTGTTGCAAGAGCAGAAGGTGAGGCAAGTAGATTTTTATCAATTTACAATGAATACGCTAAAGCAAAAGAAGTAACTCAAGAGAGAATGTATCTAGAAACTATGGAAAAGGTTTTGGCTGATATTGACAAGGTAATTATTGATAAGAATGCAGGATCAGGTGTAGTTCCATATCTACCTCTACCAGAATTGAAGAAAGTAAATTAAATGAAAAAAATATTATTACCAATTATTTTAGTACTAGGAGCCACAGCTTTCTTTTCGATTTTTATAGTTAAGGAAATTAATCAAGCAATAGTACTTCAATTTGGAGATCCAAAAAGAATTATTTCTAGTCCAGGAATTAACTTTAAAATTCCTTTTATTCAAAACGTAGTCTTTTTAGATAAAAGAATATTAAATTTAGATGCACCACCAGAAGAGGTTATAGCTTCAGATCAAAAAAGATTAATTGTTGATGCATTTGCAAGATTTCAAATTGTCGATCCTTTAAAATTTTATATTTCTGTAGGAAATGAAAGAGTAGCTAGATCACGTTTATCAACAATTATAAATTCAAGAATTAGAAGTGTCTTAGGTACACAGAGATTACAAACTTTATTATCTGCAGACAGAACAAATCAAATGGCTTTAATACAAGATGGAGTAAATAAAGAAGCGGAAAAATTTGGTATTAAAATTGTAGATGTGAGAATTAAAAGAGCAGATCTTCCACCAGCAAACAGTGAAGCAATTTATAGAAGAATGCAAACTGAAAGAGAGAGAGAAGCTAAAGAATTTAGAGCTAAAGGAGCAGAAATGGCAATTACTATTACCTCAACCGCAGATAAAGAGGTTACGGTAATTTTGGCTGAGGCTGAAAAGCAATCACAAATTATGAAGGGAGAGGGCGATGGTCAAAGAAATAAAATATTTGCAAATGCCTTTGGAAAAGATCCTGAGTTTTTTGCATTTTATAGAGCAATGCAAGCCTACGAAAAAGCTTTAATTGGAGGAGAGACATCCTTAATATTGTCCCCAGACAGTGAATTTTTTAAATTCTTCGGAAATATAAAAGCAAAACTAGATTAACTTAAAATGAGAGAATTGATCATAGCACTTGGTCTTTTCTTCTTTATAGAAGGAATTTTATACGCCTTATTTCCATCAAAAATGAAAAGTATTTTACTAAAAGCAAAAGATGTAAAAGAGAGCCAATTAAGAACCGGTGGATTATTTTTTGTATTTATTGGTTTTATTATAATTTGGTACATGAAAAAAAATGGCATTTAAAAACAAAAAATCTATTCCATTTCTAATTTTTTTTTATTTTTTACTTTGTTTTAAAGTAAATTCGCAAGATATACCCAATTCTTTTGCAGATTTAGCTGAGAGGTTAATGCCCTCAGTTGTTAATATTTCAACTAGTCAAACTGTAGTAACAAAAAGCAATCCATTTCCAGGATTTGAATTTCCTCCTGGTTCGCCATTTGAAGATATGCTTAAAGATTTTGGCACTCCAGAAAAAAGAAAAGCATATGCTCTTGGCTCAGGTTTTATAATAGATAAAAAAGGATTGGTAATCACGAATAATCATGTAATTCAAGATGCAGAAGATATTTTAGTCAGAGTAAATGGAGACAAAGAGTACGAGGCAATTATAGTAGGCACGGATCCATTGTCAGACATCGCAGTACTACAAATTAAATCTAAAGATAATTTTATTCCAGTAAAATTTGGAAATTCTGATAAATCAAGGATCGGAGACTGGGTAATTGCAATAGGTAATCCTTTTGGTTTAGGAGGAACTGTTACTGCTGGAATTATTTCAGCTAGAAATAGAAATATTGGTATGACTAGATATGAGGATTTCATTCAAACTGATGCATCTATAAATCAAGGAAATTCTGGTGGACCTTTATTTAATATGAATGGAGATGTAATTGGAATTAATACCGCAATACTAGGACAATCAGGCTCTATTGGGATTGGTTTTTCAATTCCTTCAAATAATGCAAAAATTGTTATTGATCAGTTAATAAAGTATGGCGAAACAAAAAGAGGATGGCTAGGTGTAAGAATTCAATTTGTAACAAAAGAAATAGCTGACGCAACAAAATTAGATAAACCAAGAGGAGCTTTAGTTCAAAGTGTTGCCAAAGGAAGTCCATCAGAAGAAGGAGGAATTAAATCTGGAGATATAATTTTAGAGTTTGATGGAAAGTCAATTAACGAAATGAAAGAATTACCCTTAATAGTTGCACAGACTGAAGTTGGGAAAATAGTTAATGTAAAAGTATGGAGAAATCAGAAAGAAGTAACAAAAAAAATTAAACTCGGTAGACTTGAGACCTCAGAAGATTTTAATATAAAAAAGGCTGAAGGGCCTAAAACAACAATTATCGATGGACTAAAAATAACCGTTAGGGCTTTAACAAATAAAGACATTCAAGATAGAAATCTTCCAAAAAATACGACGGGTGCAGTTATAGTTAAAATAAATGATGATAGCCCGATTAATTATTTAAAAGTAGATAATATAATTGTAGAAGCTCAAAAAAAGAAAATTAAAACTGTTGGTGATCTTAAAAATATTGTTAATTCAACGATAAAAAGTTCAGATAAAACAATTTTAATTGCTATTTATAACAATCAAGGCCAAAGAAGATACATTGGTGTTAAATTAGATTGATTAATGGACCTAAAGTCCAAAATCATTTTAATTTCAGGACCAACAGCAAGTGGAAAATCAAATTTTGCATTAAAGCTAGCTAAAAAAATCAACGGAGAAATTATTAATGCTGATAGCATGCAAGTTTATAAACAATTAAAAATTTTAACAGCAAGACCTAAAAAGAAAGATTTAAAAATAATAAAACATCATTTGTATGGATTTTGTGATGTAAAAAAAAATTATTCTACTGGCGAATGGATCAAATTATTACTTAAAACAATAAGAAATATTCGTATAAATAAGAGAATACCAATTGTTGTTGGAGGAACAGGTTTATATTTTAAGGCTCTTACTGAAGGTTTAGTTGAAATACCAAATATTCCAATCAAAGTAAGGAATAAAATTAGACAGTTGCAAAAAAAAATAGGACAAAAAAAATTTTTTAAAAAATTAATAAATTTTGATACTTTAGTAAAAAATAAAATTGATAAAAACGATGTTCAAAGATCCATTAGAGCCTATGAAATAAAATATCAGACAAAAAAATCAATTTTTGACTGGTTTAAAAAAACAAAAATTCTTTTCCCCTCAAATGAATTTATTAAGTTTTACATCGATTATCCAAGAGAGGATTTGATTAAAAGGATTAATTTAAGAGTAGAACATATGTTTAAAGATGGTGCTATTGGAGAAGTTAAAAGATTTAATAGACTTAAAGTAAAAAAAGAAAATAGTTCCAACAAAGTTATTGGTATTAAAGAAATCACAGATTTATTGAATAAACGGTGTACTCTTAAGCAAACTAAAGAGCTAATTGCTATCAAAACAAGGCAATATGCTAAAAGACAAGCGACTTGGGCGAGGGGTCAAATGCATTCTTGGCAAAAAATTAATCCTAAAAATTTAAACTTAGCTCTAAAAAAGTTAAAATAATTGTCTCTTAAACTTGACCTATTAGTACAACTTCAGCTAGATTGGCTAAATGTCAAAATTGTATTCTGGAGCCGAGATAGTATTTAAATGCTTGGAGGATCAAAATGTAGAATTTATTTTTGGTTATCCTGGTGGTGCAGTTCTTCCAATCTATGATGAATTAAAAAATTTTAATTCAGTAAAGCATATATTAGTTCGACATGAACAAGGAGCAGGTCATGCCGCAGAAGGATATGCAAGATCTAGTGGTAAGGCAGGTGTACTTTTAGTTACGTCGGGTCCAGGTGCTACAAATGCGGTAACTGCTTTAACAGATGCTTATATGGACTCTGTTCCATTAGTTTGTATTTCAGGACAAGTTCCTACTCATTTAATAGGCACTGATGCTTTTCAAGAATGCGATACAACAGGAATAACAAGACCTTGTACAAAACATAATTGGCTAGTTAAAGATATAAAAGATTTAGAAAAAACAATTCACAAAGCTTTTGAAGTAGCTACGACAGGAAGACCAGGACCTGTATTAATCGATATACCAAAAGATGTTCAGTTTCAAAAAACAAGTTATACTAAATATAAAAAGCAGAAAAAATCAAATGGAAAAATAAATAGTAAATTTTCTCAAAAAGATATTGATGAATTAATAAAATTAATGAGTAAAGCCACTAAGCCAATTTTTTATACTGGCGGGGGCGTTATAAACTCAGGACCAAAAGCTAGTGAACTTTTAAGAGAACTGGTTAGTATTACAAGTTTTCCTATAACATCTACTTTGCAAGGGCTAGGATCTTATCCAGGTGAAGATAGTCAATTTTTAGGAATGCTTGGTATGCATGGATCATATGAAGCAAATAATGCAATGCATGATTGTGACTTAATGATAAATATTGGAG
>CACOED010000031.1 GCA_902626245.1 uncultured Pelagibacteraceae bacterium
TTATTTAAAGGTATAAATATAGGATCATACCCAAAACCTTTAGTTCCTTTTTTAAATTTTGAAATCGTCCCTTCAACCTCACCACTAACAGTTATAAATTTATTACTTGGCCAATAAATTGTTAGTGAACAAATAAATCTAGCTTTTTGCTTTATTTTAAACCAATCTACATCTTTCTTTTTTAATTCTTCATAAACTTTTTTTATTGCTAAATTGAAATTACTTTTTTTTCCTCCCCATCTTGCGGAATAGATTCCAGGTAATTTATTTAAGATATCTATTTCAAGTCCAGAGTCATCTGCCAGACAAATCATTTTTGTTTTTTTTGAGAAAAATTTAGCCTTAAGAAATGAATTTTCTTTAAAAGTTGTTCCTGTTTCCTTTGGGCTCTTTAGATTAAAATGTTTTGGAGTTAAAATTTCTATTTTTTTAGGCAATAAATCTCTTATTTCCTTTATTTTGCCTTGGTTATTAGACCCTATAAATAAATTTAGAATTTTTTTTTTTTTCATCTAGAAATTATGATTTTTCTTACCATATAGAAGGGTATGGAAAAAGAAGAAAACCAAAACCTGCACTCTGAAAATAATGAGGAAATTGAGAAGGATAAACAACCAGATGAAAATCCTAAAAATGATGATTTAAAATCAGAAGATAAGATTAAAGAACTAGAAGAAAAGCTTGCAAGAGCATATGCAGAAATTGAAAACCAAAGAAGAAGATTTGAAAAAGAAAAAGATGATGCATTTGACTATGGAGGATTCTCATTAGCTAGAGAAACTTTAAATTTAATTGACAACTTAGAAAGATCAAAGTTTGCGCTAGAAAATGACGAAAAATTAAAAAATTCTGAAACACTAAAAAAAACTGTAGATCATTTAAATATAATTCAAAAAGATATGATCTCAATATTAAAAAAGAATAATATTGAGGAAATTAAATCTATAGATCAAAAACTAGACCCTAATTTGCATCAAGCTATGATGGAGGTTGAAGATGATAACAAAGAACCTGGAACAGTAGTTCAAGAGATTCAAAAGGGATTTATGATGAAAGACAGATTGCTTAGACCTTCTCTAGTAGCAGTGTCAAAAAAAAGAAAAGAAAATGATGAAAATTCAAAACAAAATCAAAAAAGTGAGGAAAATCAATCAGAATTCGATGAAAATTAGTTTTTTTATAGAACTTGTAGATTAATAATTAACACATATATGCAAAGAGGTAATAAAATATGAGCAAAGTAATAGGAATAGATTTAGGAACAACAAATTCATGTGTATCGATCATGGAGGGCACACAGCCTAAAGTTTTAGAAAATGCTGAAGGTGCCAGAACAACTCCTTCGGTAGTTGCATTCACAGAAGGTGAGGAAAAATTAGTAGGTCAGCCAGCAAAGAGACAAGCAGTTACAAATCCTGAAAACACGATTTTTGCAGTTAAAAGATTGATTGGTAGAAATTTTGAAGATTCAACAGTAAAGAAAGATATAGAAACATCTCCATTTAAAATTATAAATTCAGATGGTGGTGATGCTTGGATCGAATCTCAGGGCAAAAAATATTCACCCTCTCAGATTTCAGCATTTGTTCTACAAAAAATGAAGGAAACTGCAGAAAAATATCTTGGACAAGAAGTTACAAAAGCAGTAATTACAGTTCCAGCTTACTTTAACGACGCTCAAAGACAAGCAACAAAAGATGCAGGGAAAATTGCCGGATTAGAAGTTTTAAGAATAATTAATGAACCAACCGCTGCCTCCTTAGCTTACGGTCTAGATAAAAAACAAAACAAAAAAATTGCAGTTTACGATTTAGGTGGAGGAACTTTTGACGTTTCAATCCTTGAACTTGGAGATGGAGTTTTTGAAGTTAAATCTACTAACGGAGATACATTTCTAGGTGGTGAGGATTTCGATAATACAATTGTTGATTACTTATTAAGCGAATTTAAAAAAGAAAATGGGATTGATTTAAGATCAGATAAACTTGCATTACAAAGATTAAAAGAAGCTGCAGAAAAAGCAAAGATTGAACTATCTTCTGCTGCTCAAACTGAAATTAATTTACCTTTCATAACTGCAGATAAAACTGGTCCAAAACATATTAATTTAAAAATGACTAGAGCAAAATTAGAAGCTTTGGTTGAAGATTTAATTGGAAGGACAATCCCACCTTGTAAAACAGCACTTAAAGATGCGGGATTATCCGCAAGTGATATTAATGAAATAATTTTAGTTGGTGGAATGACTAGAATGCCTAAAGTCATTGAAGAAGTAAAAAATTTCTTTGGAAAAGAACCAAACAAGAGTGTAAATCCAGATGAAGTTGTAGCTATGGGTGCTGCAATTCAAGCAGGTGTGCTTCAAGGTGATGTTAAAGATGTGTTGTTATTAGATGTTACTCCTTTATCATTAGGAATTGAAACTCTTGGGGGAGTATCAACGAAGCTTATAGATAAAAACACAACTATTCCAACAAAAAAAAGCCAAGTTTTCTCTACAGCAGAAGACAATCAGCCTGCAGTATCAATAAGAGTACTTCAAGGTGAGAGAGAAATGGCCACTGATAATAAACTACTTGGAAATTTTGAACTAGTTGGTATAGCGCCTGCTCCAAGAGGAGTTCCTCAAATAGAAGTTACTTTTGATATTGATGCCAATGGTATTGTTAATGTTTCAGCAAAAGATAAGGGAACTGGAAAAGAACAAAAAATTCAAATTCAAGCTTCTGGTGGTTTAAGTGAAGAAGAAATTAATAAAATGGTTAAAGAAGCTGAGTCAAATAAAGAAGCCGATAAGAAAAAAAGAGAAGCAGTTGATGCAAGAAATCAAGCTGATACTTTATTACACTCTACTGAAAAAAACCTAAAAGAACATGGTAGCAAAGTTTCAGATGCTGATAAAAAAGCAATCGAAACTTCCTCAGCAAATTTAAGAAACGCTTTGAAGGGAACTGATGTTGAAGATATTAAGAAAAAGACACAAGATTTAGTTCAAGCTTCAATGAAATTAGGTGAAGCGATTTATAAATCTCAACAAAGTGCTAAGCCAAATGATGCACCTAAAGATGCTAAAGAAAAAGAAGAAGGAAAAAAAGACGATAATGTTGTTGATGCAGACTTTGAAGAAGTAAAAGACGATAATAAAGAAAAAAGCGCCTAAGCTAACAACTATTTGTCTAATTAGTTATGGCAAAAAGAGATTATTACGAAGTCTTAGGTATAAATAAAAATGCAACTCCTGATCAAATAAAATCAGCTTATAGAAAGCTTGCTGTTAAACATCATCCAGATAAAAACAAAGGCGATAAAATATCTGAAGAAAAATTTAAGGAAGCATCTGAGGCTTATCATGTTCTATCGAACTCTGAACGAAAACAAAGTTATGATAACTTTGGCCATGCAGCATTTGAAAATGGCGGTGGTGGAAGAGGTGGTTTTGGTAATTTTGATTTTTCAAGTTCATTTTCGGATATATTTGAAGATTTTTTTGGAGAAGGTTTTGGTGGTGGTAGACGTTCAAGAAGATCTAATAATAGAGGATCAGATTTAAGATATGATTTATCAATTACTTTAGAAGAGGCTTATACAGGAAAAAAGCAAGATATTAAATTTTCAACATCTGATAAATGCGATACTTGTAAAGGATCAGGATCAAAACCTGGTTACGATGCTGGTTCATGCTCTATGTGTAGTGGTCATGGTCAAGTAAGATCAAGCCAGGGATTTTTTACAGTTCAACAAACTTGTCCTCAGTGTTCAGGATCTGGAGAAGAGATTACAAACCCATGTAATAGTTGTAGTGGACAAGGAAAAAAACAAGCTTCAAAAAGACTATCAGTTTCAATTCCAAAAGGTGTTGATGATGGAACAAGAATAAGACTTACAGGTAAAGGAGAAGCAGGTTCTAGAGGTGCGGGAAATGGTGATCTTTATTTATTTATAAATGTATATTCGCACGATTTGTTTAAAAGATCCGATGAAAATCTATTTTTTGAGTGTCCAATTTCTATTGCTGATGCTGCGCTAGGAACATCAATAGAAATACCAACTATTGATGGTGGAAAAGCTAAAATTAAAATTCCGTCAGGAACACAAAGTGGAAAACAATTTAGATTAAAAGGTAAAGGAATGCCTTATATGAGAGGATCTGGAATAGGAGATCTTTATGTTCAGGTTAATACTGAAGTCCCATTTTCTTTAAATAGAGAACAAAAAGAATTATTAGAAAAATTTAGAGAAATTGAAAATGAGAAGTCTAACCCAAGTATTAAAAAATTCTTTCAAAAAGCTAAGAGTTTCTGGAAAAATTAAATGAACTGGGGTCAAATTATTCCAGCAATTTTTATGATTGCAGTTCTGATATTAATTCTTCCATCTTTTTTACAAACTAATTCAAAATTTAAACAATTTTTAACTAATCTATCTATTTGGGCTATAATTGTTTCGGTCATTATGATAATCTTGTATATTATCCTTTAAATGAAAAAAATTAATTTAGCTATAACAGGATGTATGGGAAGAATGGGTCAGCAAATTATTAAATCTGCCAGATCAAATATAAATTTTAAGATAGTTGCTCTTACAGAAAATAGAATTATTAATAAAAAAGTTGCAGGTATTAAGCCAAGCTTAAATACAGAAGAAACTTTTAAAAAAGCCAATTTAATTATTGATTTCACAGTTCCCAAATGCACATTTGAAGTTTTAAAGATTGCATCAAAGTTAAAGAAAAGAGTTGTTATTGGAACAACTGGATTTTCAAAAAAAGAGGAAAACTTAATTAAAAAATATGGGAGAAAAATACCAATACTTAGGGCTGGTAATATGAGTTTGGGTATAAACTTGTTGATGTATTTAACTGAAATTGCATCAAAATCTTTAGGAAATAATTTCCTAAGCAAAGTTTTTGAAATACACCACAAATATAAAAAAGATCATCCATCAGGAACTGCATTAATGCTTGGAAAGGGTATTGCCGTGGGAAAGAATAAGGATTTTTATAAATCAATTGGAAAAAAATATTTAAATAAAAAATCATTTCCTTATGGAAAAAAAATTAATTTTAATTCTTTAAGAAAAGGTGAAGTTATAGGAGAACATGAAGTGACTTTCTCAAGTGGCAAGGAAATAATTACATTAAATCACGAAGCATTTGACAGAGCGCTTTATTCAGAAGGAGCATTTACAGCAGCAAAATGGTTAATTAACAAAAAACCTGGCCTTTATTCAATGAGAGATGTTTTGAATTTTAAATGAATGAAATTCAAAGGTCTAAAATAATTTTAAAAATATTAAATAAAATTTATCCAAAAACACCTATTCCTTTAAAACATAGAAATAAATTTACTTTATTAGTTTCTGTATTGTTATCAGCTCAAACAACAGATGTTAATGTAAATAATGTTACTAAATCTATTTATCCAAAATATAATAAGCCAGAACACTTCGTAAAATTGGGAAGGAAAAAGATTGAAAGACTAATTAAAAGTATTGGTATTTTTAGAATTAAAGCCAAAAGTGTTTACCTTCTATCCAAACAACTAATGAAAAATCATAAAGGAAAAGTCCCACATACTTTAGAAGAACTTGAAAAACTTCCAGGTGTAGGACATAAAACTGCTAGTGTAGTAATGTCACAAGGATTTGGATATCCTGCCTTTCCTGTGGATACACATATTCATCGACTAGCACAAAGATGGGGACTCACTAATGGAAAAAATGTTATTCAAACTGAGAAGGATTTAAAAAGACTATTCCCAATGAAGTATTGGAATAAACTTCATCTTCAGATAATTTATTATGGAAGAGAATATTGTAAGGCAAGAGAATGTTATGGTTTAACTTGTAAAATTTGTACTACTTGTTATCCTAAAAGGAAATCACCAATAAAAACAAAGAAAGCTTAATATGAAAATTTTAGGAATAGGAAATGCAATTGTAGATGTAATTTGCAAAGTTGATGACAATTTTATTTCACAAAATGGCTTAACCAAAAGCACCATGAAATTAATTTTTGATGAAACTGAATTTAAAAAATTATTAAATACTCTTAAAATTGAAAAAACTGTTTCTGGTGGATCGGTAGCTAATTCAATAGTAGGTATATCACAATTAGGTAATAAAGTAGGATTTATAGGTAAAGTATCTGATGATGATCTTGGAAATAAATATGAAGAAGGTTTAAAAAAAGAAAATGTAGAGTACTTCTACTCTAAGAAAAAAGAAGAATTACCAACAGGGACATGTTTAATTTTGGTCACACCAGATTCAGAAAGAACTATGTGTACATTTTTAGGGACTGCTGGAAAAATTAATGAGAGCGATGTTAATTCTGATGCAATTAAAAATAGTGAAATAATATTTCTTGAAGGTTATTTATGGGACGAAGGTGAACCAAAGAAAGCATTTGATAAGGCTATAAATAATGCAAATAAAGTTGCTATGTCTCTATCTGATCAATTTTGTGTAGACAGACACAAAAACCATTTTTTAGATTTAGTAAGAAATAAATTAGACATTACATTTGCAAACGAACAAGAAATTACATCATTAATTGATGCTAAAAACTTTGAAGATGTCATTAACTTTTCTAAACAGCTTGGAAAATTAATAGTTCTTACTAGAGGAGAAAATGGAGCAGTCGCAATAAAAGGTGAAGAAGTAGTAGAATGCGGAGTCCAAAAAAATCTTAAAATTTTAGACTTAACTGGAGCTGGTGATCTTTTTGCAGCAGGGTTTTTACACGGTCATGTAAATAATTTATCAATCAAAGAAAGTTTAGAAAAAGGAACAGAGATGTCATCCAAAGTTATTCAACAAATTGGGGCAAGATTATAGAAAGTTATAAAAGGTTTTTATTTTTTTTTCTCTTAAAACTACCTTTTCCTTTTTTTGGTTTTACAATTCTTGGTTTGTACTTTTTTGATAAAAGATCTTTTGCTATAAAATTTCTTTTTTTCACCTGATTTTATAACCTGTTTTAGTACTATTAACAAAATTGTAATCTTGAAACTTCTCAGAAATTTTTTTTCTCAACCTGTAAATATGTGTTTC
>CACOED010000032.1 GCA_902626245.1 uncultured Pelagibacteraceae bacterium
TTAGAAACAATAATCTTATCGAACTTTTGAAATCAAATGTTGATTTATTAAAAAAAACTGACGAAACAATTAATTTAAAACTTAAATATAATGTACAAAATAATTTTAATTTTGATTGTGATTATGAACAAATCAGCAGAGCTATTTTCAATTTAATTAAAAACTCGATCGAAAGTATTCAAGAAAAAGTAGAAAAAACAGGCTTTTTTGATAAGAAAATTATTATAGAAATTAGAAGAATGGAGTATTATATAGAAATTAATATATTTGATAATGGTATCGGTTTTTCTACTGGTAAAAAAAAGGAAATTATAAAACCATATTATACAACAAAGAAAAAAGGATCAGGCTTAGGATTATCTATAGTAAACAAAATTATTAATGATCATAATGGTACTATTGAATTTAATTCAAACACATCCGGAACAAATGTAATTATAAATTTACCAACAAAATAAAATGTCTGCTGAAATACTAATAATAGATGATAATTCTGATATAAGAGAAATACTAAATGATTTAATAATTGAAGCTGGATATTCTACACGTCTAGCAGCAAATTATAATCAAGCTTTAACAGAAATAGATAAAAAACTTCCTGATGTTGCAATAATAGATGTTAAGTTAGATAAAGGTGATAATGATGGTATTGAATTATTAAATCATATTAAAAGTAAAAATAATAATATTCCTGTAATAATAATCTCTGGTCATGCAAACATTGAAATGGCAATCAAATCATTGAAGTCAGGAGCTTTTGAATTTATCCAGAAACCATTTGATAAAGAGAGGCTTTTAAATTTTATAAGAAGAGCTGTTGAAAATCTAAAACTTAAAATTGAAAATGCTTCATTAGAAAATCAATTATTTCATACTTTTGACTTAGTTGGAAAAAGTCAAAATATTGTTTCTATTAAGGATCAAATAGAGAAAGTTTCAAATTCTGATAGCAGAGTTTTTATTTCAGGACCAACTGGATCTGGTAAAGAGTTAATTGCAAGGAAAATCTTCAAAAAATCTTTAAGAAAGAATAAACCTTTTGTAATATTAAATGGAGCATTACTAGATTTAGAAAAATATGAACTTGAGTTATTAGGTGAAGAAAAAAGTGATGGATCTATAATATATGGAGCTTTAGAAAAGGCTTCAGGTGGAATTTTGTTAATTGATGAAGTTACAGAGATACCATTAAACACTCAATCAAAAATTTTAAGAATACTTATAGATCAAAAATTTAAAAGAATAAATGGAACCCATGATATTAAGGTTGATGTAAGAATTTTTTCTTCCACAAGTAAAGATATTAAAACAGAAATTAGCAATGGAAATTTCAGAGAAGATCTGTTCCATAGACTTAATGTTTTTAATATAAATATCGATCCTTTAAGTAAGCGTATTGAAGATATTCCATTATTAGTTGATTATTTTGTTAAAAACATATGCAATAATTACAAAATTCAAACTTTTAAAATTCAAGATAACAATTATTTACTAAACTATAATTGGCCTGGTAATGTTAGAGAATTGAGAAATTTGATTGAGAGAGTTACAATTTTATCCCAAGGGAGAGATGAAAATCACATATTAAGTATAATTAAGGAGTCATTAACACAAAGTGAAACAGATAAGTTTTCAATAAATGATACTCTAGATTTTCCATTAAGAGAAGCAAGAGAAAATTTTGAAAAGGAATATCTAATTACTCAACTTAAAAAATTTTCAGGAAATATATCAAAAACAGCACGTTTTGTAGGAATGGAAAGATCAGCGTTACACAGAAAACTAAAGTTACTTGGGGTAAAAGATCTAAATTAATGAATATAATTATTTGTGGCGCTGGTAGAGTAGGTTTTGCTATAGCTAAATTGCTTACGGAACAAAATCATTCTGTAACTGTTATAGATCAATCTAGTGAAGATATTCAAAAAATTAATGAGGCCTTAGATGTTAAAGCAATAGTTGGTAAGGCTACTTCACCAATAATACTCGAAAATGCTAATTCTAAAGAAGCAGATATGATTATAGCGGTTACAAGAAATGACGAAATAAATATGATGATTTGCCAAATTGCATATTCATTATTTAAAATTCCAAAAAAAATTGCAAGAGTTAGGGCACAAGATTATTTAAATCCTAAATTCTCCAAATTGTATAATAAAGATAATTTACCTATAGATGTAATAATTTCTCCAGAAATAGAAATCGCCAAATCTATACAACGAAAATTAGAGTCCCCAGGTACATTAGATAATATTCCATTTGCAAATAATAAAATAAAACTTTTAGAAATTTTAATAGATGAGTCTTGCCCAATATCTGAGATTAAGCTTAATGAATTAACAAAAAAATTTCCTAAATTAAATGCTAATATTCTTGGAGTTATAAGAGATGAAAAATTCATTTTCCTAAAAAAAAGTGACGTTATGAAGAGAAATGATAAAGCTTATGTAATAATTAACTCTCAGCAAATTAAAGAAACTCTTGCAGCGTTTGGCCATAATGAAAAAATATCGAACAAAATTTTAATAATAGGAGGTGGTAATATTGGATTTAACCTTGCTAAAAATATTGAACAAAGTTTTGAGGACGCAAGGCTTAAAATTATTGAAAAAGATAAAAAAAGGGCTGAAGTCATTGCAAATGAATTAAACAACACAATAGTTATTAACGGTAATGGCTTAGATGAAGATATTTTAGCTGAAGTTAATTTAGAAGATGTTGAAACTGTCATTGCTCTAACAAACGACGATGAAGATAATTTAATGGTAAGTGTGCTTGTAGAAAAATTTTCTAAAAATAAAAAAACTATGGCTTTAATTAACAAACCCAATTATTCATTATTGCAATCGTCTTTAAAGATTGATGATTTAATTGATCCAAGAATGACAACAGTCTCTAGTATCTTAAAACATGTTCACAAGGGCTCAATTGAAAATGCTTATTCTATTTTAAACGGAGATTATGAAGTTATAGAAGCAGAAATTATAGAAACATCAGATTTAATAAATAAAGAATTAAAAAACTGTGAACTTCCTGACGAAATAAGGATCGGTGCAGTTTTGAGAAAAAATGAAATTATAATACCTAGGTCAGATTTTGTATTTAAAAAAGAAGATACAGTAGTTTTTTTGACTAAAAAAGATCAGTTACCATTAGTTGAAAGCATGTTCAGATTAAGTCCTATATAATAATATGAATAGGTTTACCCTAAGCTATTTAGGAATATTTTTTATTTTATTATCTATACTGTCTTTTTATAAAACTTAACATAGGCTAAATATATAAAAATAAGAAAAAATAATACATGAATAATTGTTTTATACTATTGGCGGCTGGTAAAGGTAAGAGATTTAAATCAAAAACCTTGAAACAGTTCATAATTTATAAGAATAAGCCTCTTTTTATGCATTCTATAGAAAAAGCTATAAAATCTAATTTATTCAAAAAAATAGTACTTGTTACAAATAATAAAATTAAAATAAGTAACAAAAAAATAAAAATTATCAAAGGTGGGAGAGAAAGGTATCAATCCTCACTTAAAGCACTAAATTATATTAAGAACAAAAAATTTAAAAATGTATTTATTCATGATGCAGCAAGACCAAATTTTTCAATTAAACTATTAAAGACTTTAAAAAAAAATCTTTATAAAAACCAAGCTGTGGTTCCTTATGTTCAAACCAACAATTCTACTAAGTACATTAGTAAAAACAAAATAATTAATTTAAAAAGGGAAAAAATTTTGCTAACCCAAACACCTCAGTGTTTTAATTTTAAAATATTATACAACTTATCTAAAAAAAATAGAAATCTTGTAACGGATGAAGCCACTTTATTTATAAATAATAATAAAAAGATAAAATTTATTAAAGGTGAAGAGAAAAATATAAAAATAACAAAAATATCAGATATGGTTAAATCATCAATTAAAACATTTTATGGTATAGGATTTGATATACATAAATTAATAAAAAATAGAAAACTTTATTTAGGTGGTATTAGGATACCTTTTCACTCAGGTTTGAAAGGTCATTCAGATGGAGATGTCATACTTCATTCAATTATTGATTCAATACTTGGTGCTTTAAAAAAAAAAGATATTGGTTCATTATATCCAAGTAATAAAAAAAAATATAAAAATATTAAATCTTCTAAACTATTGGGACCAATAATTTCAAATTTAGAAAATAACGATTATCATATAAATAATTTAGATGTTAATTTAATTTGCGAAAGACCTAAAGTTTCAAAATATAGAAATAGAATTATAAATTCTTTGTCAAAGTTAATGAAAATTAATAAAAATATTATTAATCTTAAAGGTAAAACTGTAGAAAAATTAGGTATTATAGGAAAAGAGAATGCTATTGCGTGCGAAGCAATAGTTTCAATTAGTAAATATGAATAAAATAAATTATCTATTTGTTACATTGTTTGGCATTGGAAAATTAAAGAAAATACCTGGTAGTTATGCTTCATTGATAACTACAGTTTTTTTATTTATTTTATTTCATGTAATAAATATTTCTCCTAACATTGTTTTAATCGGGATTATTATTATTTTTTTTATTTCTCTTTATGCAATAAATATTTTTATAAAAGACCTAGATGAAAAAGATCCAAAGGAAATCGTAATAGATGAATTTATTGGTCAATCTATACCTATTTGCCTTTATGAAATTGCCCATGTAGATACAAAAGAAACTAGTCAAGTGCTTACGTTTTATTTCATTATGTTTATTTTATTTAGAATTTTTGATATCGCTAAACCTTATCCTGTAAGTTATTATGATAAAAACTTTAAAAATAGTTTCGGCGTTATAATGGATGATATTTGTGCTGGTTTATATGTAGTAGCTGTTTTAGTTTTATATATGGTAATTACATCTTAAAAAACTCATGAAAAACCTTTCAAAAAAAATAGTTAGATTATTAAAAAAAAAAAAACTTAAAATTTCATTTGCAGAATCATGCACGGGAGGTTTGCTTTCAAGTTCTATTACTTCAATAAGTGGATCATCTCAAGTATTTAACCTTGGATTGGTTACCTATTCAAATCAAGCTAAAATTAATATTCTGAAAGTTCCAAAAAAAATAATAACTAAACACGGTGCTGTGAGTTATGAAACTTGTTTATCTATGGTTAAAAATTTAAATAAAATTAGTAAGACCAATATTTCAGTATCAATAACTGGAATTGCTGGACCCAAAGGTGGAACCATTAAAAAACCTGTCGGTCTTGTTTATATAGGTATAAAAAAAGGTAACAAAATTTTAGTTAAAAAAAACTACTTTAAAAGTAAGACAAGAAGTTTAATTCAAAACGCTACTGTAAATAAGGCTTTAAATTTAGTTTTAAGTTTTATTAAATAGTTCTTCCGCTCTTTTTTGAAAAGCATCAGCTATTTTATCTAAACCAAATTGAAATGATTTTGTCATTATTATATTTAAAAAGTGGTTTTTTAACTCAAAATCTACATCAAATAAAACTTCTGTAATGTTATTCTCCTCATTAAAGCGCCATTTATTCTCTAAATGTTTTAGAGGACCATCAAGATTAGTTACATAAATTAAATCTTCTTTTTTATTATATTTTACATCACTCTTATAAGTATCTTTAAAAGGACCCTTTCCAATTGTTAAATCTGCAATAATCAATAATAGATCGCCTTTCTTTTTTTTCTCATAAATTTTTGAACCTAAACAAAATGGAACAAATTGAGGATATTTTTCTATATCAAGAACAAGATCAATTAATTGTTCTTTTTTACATTCAATAAATCTTTTAACTGATGCTTTGGGCATTAGCTTGATTTATTCTTTTTTTTTTAAGGACAGCAAAATCTTCATCAGCATGATATGAAGATCTGGTTAGTGGAGTTGAGGAAACCAATAAGAAGCCTTTTGATAATGCAATACTTTTTAACTCATCAAATTCTTCCAAAGAATAATACCTGTCTAGTGGATGGTGTTTTACTGAAGGTTGTAAATATTGGCCTATTGTTAAAAAATCAACTTCAGCACTTCTTAAATCATCCATCACTTGAATAATTTCATCTTTATTTTCACCCAAGCCAACCATCAAACCAGATTTAGAAAAAATATTTTTATCAATTTTTTTTGAATTCTTTAAAAGTTCAAGTGATGCAAAATATCTAGATCCAGGTCTAACTTTTCTATAAAGGCCTGGTACAGTTTCAATGTTGTGATTGAAAACATCTGGTTTAGCTTCAATTACTTTTTTATAAGAATTTCCTTTTCTTAAGAAATCAGGAGTTAAAACTTCTATTGTTGTTTTAGAATTTAGTTTTTTTGTTTCCATTATTACTTCATAAAAATGATTGGCTCCTCCATCAGAAAGATCATCTCTATCTACAGAAGTTATTACTGCATGCTTTAAATTTAGCTTTTTAACTGCTAAAGCTACTTCAAGTGGTTCAAAAGAGTTTAATGGTTTTGGTTTTCCAGTAATAACATTACAAAATGCGCATGCTCTAGTACAAATTTTTCCCATAATCAAAAAAGTTGCATGTCTCTTGCTCCAGCATTCAGTAATATTTGGGCAGTTTGCCTCTTGGCAAACTGTTTTTAATTTATGCTGATTAACTATACTTTTTGTTAAA
>CACOED010000033.1 GCA_902626245.1 uncultured Pelagibacteraceae bacterium
AACCATATCATCTTTATGAACTACTTCCGATTTAGAAATATACCCTAAAAGTTCATAAATTTTATTTGAATGTTGACCTTGGATTTTATTAATTTCCTCAGAAGAGAAAGAACTTAAACCTCTAGCATATTCTTTAAAATTCTTATCTAATATTTTTATATGATCTCCTTTATTAAATTTTCCTTCGACTTTTTTAATTCCTGCAGCTAATAGACTTTTGCCTTTTTTAAGTGCATTAATAGCCCCATCATCAATTATCAATTCTCCTTTTGGAGAAACTGAACTAATAATCCATTTTTTTCTAGCATCCAGTTTTGAGACTTTTGGTAAAAACCAAGTGCACTTATTTTTGTCTATAATTTTTTTAATAGGTCTTTCTAAAAGACCATTAGCTATAACCATCATACACCCAGATAACTGACATATTTTTGCAGCTTCAATCTTAGTTTTCATTCCTCCGGTTCCATGTTCACTTATACTTTTTGTAGCGATCTTTTCTATATCAGTATCTATATTTTTAATTTCTTTTATTAATTTTGAGTTTTTAAACAACTTTGGATTTTGAGTGTATAACCCGTCAACATCTGAAAGCAGGACTAAACAATCAGCCCCAGAAATTTGTGCTACTCGAGAAGCTAACCTATCATTATCTCCATATTTTATTTCAGTAGTAGCAATACTATCATTCTCATTTACAACTGGAATAAAACCTAATTCAAATAAATTTTCAAAAGTTCTTTTTGCATTTATTGCTCTTCTTCTTTGCTCTGTATCTTCAAGTGTAAGTAAAATTTGTGAAAGATTGATTTTTTTTGAACTAAATATCTTATTAAAAAGATTCATTAACTCAATTTGACCCACAGAAGCTACAGCCTGACTTTTATCAATTTTTAAATTTTTTTTGTTTAAATTTAATTTTTTACAACCCAAAGCTATTGCACCAGAACTTACTAAAATTATATTTTTTTTTTGATCTAATAAGTTTTTTATATCCTTTGCAAATTCTGATAACCATTTTTTTCTAATTATTCTTTTTTCATCAATTAAAATTGTAGATCCAATTTTTATTACAATTGTTTTAGATTTTTTAAGATACATATTTGATTAATTTAGATTTAATTTTTGATATTGATTTCTTATCTAACGTGGAAAGAGTTATTAGATTTACCTTATGTTTTTTTAAAAAATCATTTTTAATTTTTTTTACTTCTTTGTCTTCCAAAAGATCTGTTTTATTTAAAACAACTAATTCATCTTTTTTTAACATATCTTTACTATAGTTTTTTAACTCTTTTCTAACTTGAGTGTAAGATTTTTTTAAATCTTCTTCTGTTATATCGATTAGATGAAGTAAAGACTTGCATCTTTCAATATGTTTGAGAAATTTTATACCCAATCCTATACCCTCATGCGCACCTTCGATGATACCTGGAATATCTGCTAGAGTTATTTCTTTATCATCATAAACTGCAACACCAAGGTTAGGATTTAATGTGGTAAATTTATAATTAGCAATTTTTGGTGTTGCACTTGTTATTGCAGCTAACAAACTAGATTTACCTGCGTTTGGTAAACCAATGATACCAATATCTGCTATTGTTTTTAGTTGAAGCCAAATCCAAAATTCTTCCCCTTTGTTTCCTTTGGTAAATTTTTTTGGAGCTCTATTTGTTGAAGATTTAAATCTAGTATTACCAAATCCTCCTCTTCCACCAACTGCTACAACAAATTCTTCACTTTCTTTTTTAAAATCAAAAATTAAAGTTTTATTATCTTCCTCGAAAACTTGTGTGCCAACTGGAACTTTAAGATATAAATTTTTTCCTCCTCTACCAGTTTGATTTTTACCTTTTCCGTCGCTACCTCTTTCTGATTTGAAATGTTGTTGATATCTAAAATCAATAAGAGTATTTAAATTTCTTTCTGATTTTAGAATTATTGAACCACCTTTTCCTCCATCTCCTCCATCCGGTCCTCCAAATTCAATAAATTTCTCTCTTCTAAAACTTGGTGATCCTGAACCACCATCGCCTGCTTTAATAAATATTTTGACTTGATCTAAAAATTTCATAATACAACTCCTTTTGATTTTTTAAGTTGTATTGATTAATTGGGTTTTACAGAAACAAATGTTCTATCAGATTTAGTTTTTTTAAATTCTACTTTGCCTTTAATTTTTGCAAATATAGAATGGTCTTTGCCCATACCAACGTGTTCACCGGGAAAAATTTTTGTTCCTCTTTGTCTAACAATTATGTTGCCTGGAATGACATATTGACCACCATATTTTTTTACACCAAGTCTACGACCAGCACTATCACGTCCATTTCGAGATGATCCACCTGCTTTTTTTGTTGCCATAATTAAATCTTACTTTTTTCTTCTTTTATTTTTTTTGACTCTTTTTTTTCAACTTTTTTTGCTTCAGAAAGTATAGCACCATCTTTAGCAAAAATTTTTTTTATCTTTATTAGAGAATATTGTTGCCTATGTCCATTTTTTCTTCTCGAATTTTGTCTTCTTCTTTTTTTAAATATTAAAATAGTTCTATTTTTACTATTTTTTACCAGTTCAGCTTCTACTTTTGCGCCCTTCACAAGTGGCGATCCAATTTCTAAATTTTTGTCATCTCCATATGCAAGAATTTCGTTAAATTCTATTTTACTTTCAGGTTTGCTATCCTTAATTTTTTCAACTTTTAGTATATCGCTAGCTTTAACTTTGTACTGTTTTCCACCTGTTTGTATTACTGCAAAAGACATTGTAAATCCTAAATTTTTATAAGACGCAATATAGTTCTAGACTTATTTTAGTCAAGTTGAATAAATTAAAAATTATCCTTTAAATCTCTTAATTTTGAAAAGTCTTGTAGATTTTTTGCTCTTAAAAAAATATTACATGCTAATTCTTCCTCTATAGTTGAAGGAATTGTGGGTAAATTATTTTTTAATTTATGTTTAATTTCAACAATTTTTTCTTTTAAATTTTTATTATTTTTATCATAATTTTCACAGAACATTGAATTTTTAAGAGTATATTCATGTCCACAAAAAATTTTAGTGTCTTTAGGAAGTTTTTTTAACTTATTTAAAGACTCGAACATTTGTTCATATGTTCCTTCAAATATTCTGCCACAACCAAGTGAAAATAAAGTATCTCCAGTAAAGGCAATTTTTTCTTTTTCAAAATAAAAACATATATGTCCTGATGTATGTCCTGGTATATGAATAATTTTTGATTCAAAATCCTGATCAGCCCAAGTTTGATTATCTTCAACAAGTATATCTATTTCTGGTATTCTGTCTTTATCATATTTAAACCCAACAATATTTAATCCATATTTTTTTTTTAAATCATTATTTCCACCAACATGATCATAATGATGATGTGTATTTAAAACAAATTTCAAATTAATATTTTTTCTTTCAACAAAATCTATAATGGGCTTAGATTCACTTGGATCTATAACACATGCATTTTTATTCTTTTCATTTATTAAAAGATATGCATAATTATCTTTAAGACACTTTATTATTTCTACTTTCATTCTACTTTTCTATTACAAAAATACCTAGTTGAGAAAATAAATTTTTATAACTTAAATTTTTACTATTAATTTTTATATTTTTTTTATTACAATAGTTTACAAAATCTTTAATAGTGCACATATGAAGATTTGGCGTATTGTACCACTCGTTTGGTAAATCTTTTGTTATTGGCATTGTTCCTCTAAAAAGTAGATGTATTCTTACTTTCCAATAACCAAAATTTGGTATTGTAACGATTGCCTTTTTACCGACTCTTAATAATTCGCTAATTACATTTTCTGGATCTAGGAAAGCTTGAAGAGTTTGACTTAAAATAACATAATCAAATGATGATTTAGGAAACTGTTTTAAATCTTTTTCAGCATCACCTTCAATAACTGTTAAACCTTTAGCTACACATTTTTGAACATTATTTTTTGATATTTCTAAACCTCTTATATCATTTGTAATATTTTCATTAATATATTTCATTAATTCACCATCTCCACAACCAACATCTAAAACTTTTGATTTTTTCTCAACTAGGTTTGCTATTATATTAAATTCTTTTTTCATTTTTTTTATTATATGATGTATTTAAAAAATTTTTTATTGTATTAAGAAAATCAGGAACATTTAATAGAAATGAGTCGTGACCCTTATCAGATGTTATTTCAACAAAACCAACATCTTTACCAATAGAATTTAGTGCAATAACTATTTCTCTATTCTCAGATGTTGGATATAGCCAATCTGAAGTAAAAGATATAATAAAAAATTTAGTATTAGTTTTTTCAAATGCTTTTGAGAGATTTCCATCAAATTGTTTTGAAAGATCAAAATAATCCATAGCTCTTGTTATATAAAGGTAACTATTGGCATCAAACCTATCTACAAAAACTGAACCTTGATGTCTTAGATAGCTTTCAATTTGAAAATCTGCATCAAAACCAAATTTTAAATCATCTCTTTCTTGTAGTTTTCTTCCAAATTTTTCTTGTAAACCTTTTTTAGATAAATATGTAATATGTGCTGCCATTCTAGCAACAGCCAGTCCTTTAGCAGGAGTTTTATTATTCTCCTCATAAAATCCATTTGCCCAATTATGATCTGCCATAATTGATTGTCTTCCAAGTTCGTTCAGAGCAATGTTTTGTGCTGAATGGCTATGGGTACAAGCTATAGGTATAGCAGTTTCAGATTTATTTGGAAAATTGGATACAAACTGCAATACTTGCATTCCACCCATTGACCCACCTAAAACAGAAAATAGTTTTTCAATCTTAAAAAACTCTAATAAATGATACTGAGCGTTAACCATGTCATTTATAGTTAAAACTGGAAATTCTGTTCCAAAATTTTTATTAGTTTTTGGATTTATGTTGCTTGGGCCATAAGAACCCATACATCCCCCAATTACATTTGCACAAATTACAAAATATTTTTTTGTATCTATTGCCTTGTCAGGTCCTATAAGGTAATTCCACCAACCTTCTTTATTAGTTATTGGATTTACACCTGAAGCAAATTGGTCTCCAGTTAGTGCATGAAATGCTAAAATTGCATTATCTTTTTTATCATTTAACTTTCCATAAGTTTCGTATGCCAATGGAAAATTAGATATAGTTTGCCCACAATCAAGCTTCAACGGCTTATCAATAATTAATTTTTTTACTTTCTTTATATCGTTCATATTTTTTGGTGAATTGTGAGGTAAAAAAACTTATTTAGCGGTTTTTTTATAGCGCTCGCAATTCAGTTAAATCAGCGCATAAATTATTTACAGGATACATTTACGTATGTCAATTTTATTAAAATATTAAATATTTTATGTAAATAAGTAATTTTTTATCTATAAAGATACAAAATATTAAAAATTATGACTTCGCTTAACTTTAAAAAAATAAATATAGAAGCTTATAAGCCAGGAAGATCTTTATTAAAAAAAAAGAAAAATGTAATCAAATTATCAGCCAATGAATCAGCATTGGGTATGAGTTCTAAGGTTTTAAAAATATTACAAAGTAAAAATTTTAAAATTTCTAAATACCCAGATAGTAAAGCAATAAATTTAAGAAAAATAATTTCTTTAAAATTTAAATGTGATTTTAATAAAATTATCTGTGGCTCTGGTTCAGATGAAGTAATTCAAATGATATGTCAGCTTTTTCTTAAATCTGGAGATGAAGTAATAGTACCACAATATAGTTTTTTAATGTATAGAATATATGCATCAATTGTAGGTGCGAAAGTAGTTTTTTCTAAGGAAAAAAATTTTAAAGTTTCAGTTGAAAACATAATTAAAAAAGTTAACAAAAAAACTAAAATTGTTTTTATTGCAAATCCAAATAATCCAACTGGAACATATTTAGAAAAAAAGGAATTAGTTAATTTAAGAAAAAGATTAAATAATAAAATTTTATTAGTCGTAGATGATGCATATGACGAATATATGAAAGATAAAAATTATTCATCAGGATTAAATATTTTTAAAAATAAAAAAAATGTATTTATTTTAAGAACATTTTCTAAAATATATGGTCTTGCATCTCTAAGAGTTGGATGGGGATATGGTGATAGAAAAATAATTGATGCACTAAATATGATTAAGCCACCTTTTAATGTAAATAAAATTGCCCAATTATGTGCAATTGAATCTTTAAAGGATAATAAATTTATAACTAAATCAGTTAAACACAATTTATTTTGGAGTAAAAAAATTAAAAATAGCCTGGTACAATTTAATATTTTTTGTAATAAAGTAAGTGCAAATTTTCTTTTGCTCAATTTTGATAAATGTAAAATCAATGCAAATAGTGTTGAAAAAAAATTATTAAAGAAAGGTTTAATATTAAGAGATAC
>CACOED010000034.1 GCA_902626245.1 uncultured Pelagibacteraceae bacterium
CTTGGTACACCAGCACTTTCCCGGCCAAAAAGAAGCGTATCACTAATTTTAAAATTAAATTCTGTATAAGATCTAACACCTTTAGTTGTGATTAAAATAACTCTTTGGTTTTTTTTATTATTAAAAAATTCTTCAGCATTTTTGTAAAATTTTATTTTATCTTCATCTAAATAATCCATCACAACCCTTTTAAACCTTTTATCTGTTAATAAAAAACCACATGGTTCAATAATTTCCAATTGAGCACCTAGGCAAGAGCATGTTCTTACTATTGAAGCAGTATTTTGAGGTATATCCGGCTCATATAAAGCTATTTTTGGGCTTAATTTGGGTTTATCGTGTGTCATTGTATCCGTAGAAAAATACTTTTTAATTCATATTTAATCATATAATTAGTCATAAGTAGAAGATAAATTAATGGAAGAAGACAAAAAAACCGAACGAAGAGACTTTATTTTTACCGCATCATACGCTCTTGGTGCAGTAGGAGTAGGCGCCGTTGTGTGGCCATTAATTGACCAAATGAATCCCGATGCATCGGTAAAGGCACTTGCTAGCACAGAAGTAGATATAAGTGGTGTTGAAAAAGGTCAGTCAATAACTGTTCTTTGGAGAGGTAAACCAGTATTTATAAGAAGAAGAACGGAAGAAGAAATTATAAAAGCTAAAAATGTAAAATTAGAGGATCTGCCGCATCCTGAAACTGATGAAGATAGAGCTAAGAATCCTGAATGGTTAGTTATGCTTGGTGTTTGTACTCATTTAGGCTGTGTTCCTCTAGGAGATAAAGGAGAATATGGTGGATGGTTTTGCCCTTGTCACGGATCTCATTATGATACGTCTGGAAGAATTAGAAAAGGACCCGCACCAACAAATATGGAAATTCCAAAATATGAATTTGTCAACAGTAATACAATTAAGATTGGATAAAAATTTTTAATGAGTGATCACGAATATACACCTAAGTCAAAATTTGGAAAATGGTTTAATGACCGTTTACCACTATTGACACTTTCAAATCACTTAACAGAGTACCCAACTCCAAAAAATTTAAATTATTGGTGGACATTTGGTGGAATTTTAACTTTCTGCTTAATTACTCAAATTGTAACTGGGTTAATACTTGCCATGCATTATGTTGCAAGTGCAGATTTAGCATTTGGTAGCGTTGAACATATTATGCGGGATGTGAACTATGGATGGTTAATGCGATATGTTCATGCAAATGGTGCTTCAATGTTTTTTTTAGCAGTTTACATTCATATATTTAGGGCATTGTATTATGGATCATACAAAGCACCTAGAGAAATGATATGGATAATTGGAATGATTATTTATTTTCTAATGATGGCTACAGCATTTATGGGATATGTTTTGCCATGGGGTCAGATGAGTTTTTGGGGTGCTACAGTAATCACAAATTTATTTAGTGCAATACCTTTTGTTGGCGAAAGTATTACGAATTGGTTATGGGGCGGTTATGCAGTAGATAATCCAACCCTTACTAGATTTTATAGTTTGCACTATCTATTTCCATTTTTAATCTTTGGGTTAGTAATTTTACACATATGGGCACTACATGTACCTGGAAATAATAATCCAATTGGAATTGATATAAAAAAACCTTCAAAAGATACAGTACCATTTCATCCTTATATTGTAATTAAAGATTTATTTGCTTTGCTAATATTTTTGATAATTTTTGCTTTCTTTGTCTTTTATTCACCAAATATTTTAGGGCACGCTGATAATTATATTGAAGCAAATCCTTTGGTAACGCCAGCACATATTGTGCCTGAGTGGTATCTTTTACCTTTTTATGCAATTTTACGATCTGTACCAGATAAATTATTTGGAGTAATTGCAATGTTTGCTGCAATTTTTGTATTAGTAATTTTACCTTGGCTTGATACATCAAAAGTAAGATCAGCAATATTTAGACCTTTGTATAAACAATTCTATTGGTTCTTGGTGGCAGATGTTTTAATTTTAGGTTATGTAGGAGCGATGCCTGCAGAAGGCCTTTATTTACTTGTCGCAAGAGTAGCAACAGCATACTATTTTTTACATTTTTTAGTCATTCTCCCTATCTTAGGTGCAAAAGAAAAAACTTTAGATGTCCCTCTAAGTTTAACGGAACCTATTCTTGGTGGAGTACCAAATGAGGCTATTCTGAGAAAAAAGAAAGAAATTTGATGAAAAATTTTCTCAAGTATATTCTTTTTTCCATATTTTTATTTTATAACTTCAATTCGGTAGCAGCAGAACAATCAAATAAACTATTAGATCCAGGTTGGACCTTTAAAGGTTTTTTTGGTAAATTTGATAGAGCTCAATTACAAAGAGGATACCAAGTTTACACAGAGGTTTGTGCTGCCTGTCACTCAATGAAATATTTAAGTTATAGAAACTTATCACAGCCAGGTGGACCTGAATTTTCAGAACAACAAGCAAAAATAATAGCCTCCCAATTTGAAGTTACTGATGGACCAAATAGTGAGGGAGAAATGTTTACAAGGCCAGGAAGGTTGTCAGATAAATTTGTCAGTCCGTATCCTAATGACCAAGCCGCTACAGCTGCTAACGGTGGTGCATATCCACCAGACATGTCAGTTCTAGTAAAAGCGAGAAAAGGTGGAGCAGATTACGTATATTCTGTATTAATGGGTTATGAAGATCCACCATCTGGAATAATTTTAGATGATGGAGTTTATTACAATAAATATATGGCAGGTAATAAGATTAAAATGTCAAAACCTTTAATGGAAGGGGCTGTAGAATATCTTGATGGAACAATAACCAGTGAAGAACAAATGGCTAAAGATGTAGTTGCCTTTTTGGCTTGGGCTGCCGAACCTCATTTGGAGGCACGTCATAAAATTGGATTTAGAGCAATAATTTATTTATTGATAATTACAGTGCTTGTTTACTTTAGTATGAAAAAGCTTTGGTCACGTATTGAAACGAAAGTTTAAAATATCTCCATCCTTAACAATATAATCTTTTCCTTCTAATCTCATTTTTCCGTTATTTTTTGAATTTATCCAACCATTATTTTTAACAAATTCTTCAAAAGATACTGTCTCTGCCCTAATAAATCCTTTTTCAAAATCTGTATGGATATACCCAGCTGCTTTGGGGGCAGTACAATTTATTGGAACAGTCCAAGCCCTGGACTCCTCTAACCCTGAAGTAAAAAAAGTCTCTAGCTCAAGAAGTTCGTATCCTTTTTTAATTAATGTATTTAAACCTGTTTCTTTCAATTTAATCATTTTCATATATTTATCTTTTTCATCATTTTCTAGTTGATTAATTTGATTTTCAATATCAGCAGATATCAGAATAGTATTTTTTTTACCAAATTTACTTATAAATGAATTGGTATATTTATTTCCCTCAGAAATGCTTTTCTCATCTACATTACAAACATATAATTTTGGCTTTGTTGATAATAAGCCAATTTTATGAAGTTCTTTTTTTGAATATTCACTATAAAGCATTTCCATGCTTTGGCCTTTATTAATATATTCTAAAGCTGTCTCTAATATTTTTATTTCGTCTTCAGACGAATTTTTCTTATTTTTTTTGTCCAACCTTTTTTCTACTGATTCTAGGTCTGCAAGCCTCATCTCAGTTTCTATAATTTCCAAATCCCTTACGGGATCAACATTTGGATTAACATTTTGAATATCTTCAGAGTCAAAACATCTCATTAAGTGTATAATCGCGTCTACTTCTCTTATATGTGATAAAAACTTATTTCCCAATCCTTCTCCTTTAGAAGCTCCTTTTACTAAACCTGCAATATCTACAAATGAAATAGTAGTATTAATTTTTTTTTTTGATTTTGATATTGAAACTAATTTATCCAATCTTTCGTCTGGTACTGGAACTATTCCAATATTTGGATCAATTGTACAAAATGGAAAATTTTCTGCTTGAGCCTTTGTTGAATTTGTAAGAGCGTTAAATAAAGTGGACTTTCCTACATTTGGTAAGCCAACTATACCACACTTAAAACCCATTTATTTATTATTTACGGTGCTAGAAAATAAATCTAATTTTTCATCGATCAAAATAGGCAAAGAATCTAAAATATTTTTAATAATTTTCTCTAATTCTATTTTTTCATCTTCAGTAAAGTTTGTTAAAACAAAATCTGAAACTTCAATTTTTTTTTCCGGCTTTCCTATTCCAATTCTTATCCTTGAATAATCTTTTCCGATGAACTTATCTATCGATTCAATACCGTTATGCCCAGCACTTGAACCACCAAATTTTGCTTTTATTTTTGCAAAATCTACGTCCAAGTCATCATGAAAAACAATTACATCTTCAGGATCTATTTTAAAGTATTCAATTAACTCTCTAATACAAATTCCAGAGTTATTCATAAAAGTCAAAGGTTTGATAGCATAAACTTTTTTATCTGAGATATTTCCAGTAGTTAATAAACCTTTAAATTTTGGTTTTTGTTTTGAAAGCTTAAACTTTTGATTTATTGCGTCTATAATTTTAAAGCCAATATTATGACGATTGTCATGGCTATCAGGAGTTGGGTTGCCTAACCCTACAAGCAATTTCATAATAAATTTAAATTTTAGAAATATTCACTTTTGATAATTTATTTTTTTTCAGGCGCAGCTTTTGGATCTTTTTTTTGATCTTCTTTGCCTTTTTCACCTTCGGGTACTTTTTCACCACCTTCTTTCGTTGCTGATTCTGCTGAGGTTCCTTCAGCACCTTCAGCTGCATCAGTTCCTTCAGTTGAATCAGCACCTTCAACTCCTTCTGCTGGTTTTTCAGGTTCTTTGAAAACAGTTGGCGCTGCAACCGTAGCAACTACGAAATCTCTTCCTTGAATTGTTGGTTTCACATTTTCAGGTAAAGATATTGAGGAAATTTTTATACTTGTACCAATTTCTAGTCCATCAAGATCTACAACTAATTCATTTGGAATATTTTCAGTCGCACATTTTAATTCTATTTTTCGTCTTACTATATTAAGCACTCCACCTCTTTTTAAACCAGGTGATTTTTCATTATTTATAAATCTAACAGGAATTTCTATAATTATTTTTGCACCTTTTACAATTCTTAAAAAATCTATATGAATTGGATCATCAGTTAAAATATCATAACTTACTTCCCTTGGTAATACTTTGATAGTTTGTCCATCAATATTTAAACTGATAATATTTGATAAAAAATTTTCTTGTTCAATTAAATATTTAATTTGTTTTTTTGACAGAGATACTTTTTGGTTTTCCTCAGTTCCTCCATAAATTATTGCAGGAACCTCACCCTTTTGACGTAAAGTGTTAATTTCACCTTTAGTTTTAGTGTTTCTAATTGATGCTTCTAATGAATTCATAAAATGTTGGTTTTTAACTTATGATCGTAAATTTTACAAGAAATTTATTTAAATAAATCTGATACAGATGTTGAATTTGATATACGTTTTATTGCTTCTCCCAACAAATTAGAAATTGATAATACCTCAATATTTTTAGCTTTTTTTATCTTATCTGAATTATCAATTGTATCCGTTATAACCAATTTCTTTATTTTGGATTTTTTAATTTTTTCAACCGCCTCTCCACTCAAAACTCCATGTGTAATATAAACGTGAACTTCTTTTGCTCCTCTATTAATTAGTGCTTGTGCGGCATTAACAATTGTTCCACCAGAGTCAATAATATCATCAATTATTATACATATTTTATTTTTTACATTTCCTATAACATTCATTACTTGAGATCTTCCTGGTGCAGGTCTTCTTTTATCAATTATTCCTATTCCAACATCTAATTTTCTAGCTAAAGCTCTTGTTCTTTCAACTCCACCAACATCTGGTGAAACACAAATTAAATTTTTAACTTTTATATTTTTTTTAATATGTCTTGAAAAAATTGGAGTAGCAAAAAGGTTATCAACAGGAATATCAAAAAATCCTTGTATTTGACCTGCGTGCAAGTCAACTGTTACAACTCTATCTGCTCCGGCCTTAGTTATTAAGTTTGAAACTAATTTTGCTGATATTGATGTTCTTGGAGCCACTTTTCTATCTTGTCTTGCATAACCAAAGTAAGGTATTACTGCAGTAATATTTTTTGCTGAAGATCTTTTTAAAGCGTCTATACAAAGCAAAAGTTCCATCAAATTATCATTTGCAGGAGAACTTACTGACTGAACTATAAATATACTATTACCTCTAATATTTTCTTTTACTTCTATATAGATTTCACCATCTGAAAACTTTCTAATACTAGAATGAAC
>CACOED010000035.1 GCA_902626245.1 uncultured Pelagibacteraceae bacterium
CACACTTAGTTTCTTCATCTTTTCCATGTCCAGTAACCATATTAACCATGTGTTCAGGAAAATGGAATGTAGTAAATACTATACCTTCTTTTACTTTATCTGTAACTTCTACCTTTAATGCTACTTCACCTCTTCCAGAATAAAGTCTACCAATATCTCCAGTATTTAAATCTCTTTTTTTTGCATCATTAGGATGAACTAATAAAAAATCTTCAGAAACAATATTAATATTGTTAGTACGTCTTGTCATTGTAGCAGCATTGTAATGTTGAAGAACTCTACTTGTAGTTAAAATAAGAGGATATTCTTTTTTATTTTCTGAAATTTCAGAACTTTCTTTCCAATCAAAATATTTTAACCTTCCTTTTCCTAATTTAAATTCTTTTTCATGAAGAATTTTTGTATCTGTGCCATCTTCTTTAACTGGCCATTGCAACCCTAATTTACCTAGTCTTGCTCTTGTAATACCTTTAAAAAAAGGAACGATATCAGCAATCTCGGCCAAAACTTCGTCAGCATCATATGTTTTTTGATCATAGCCAAGTTTTTTCATCATGTCTGTTACTATAACACCATCAGGTTTAGTTCCAGGAAGAGGCTCTGCAGCCCTGTTTACTCTTTGAACTCTTCTCTCTGTATTTGTAAATGTTCCATCTTTCTCCAAAAATGTTGTTCCTGGTAAAACTACATCAGCATATTTTGCTGTTTCACTCATAAATATTTCCTGAACAACTAAAAGATCTAAAGATTCCATTGCTTGAATTACATGGTTACTATTTGGATCTGTTTGAACAATATCTTCTCCAATAATCCATAGACCTTTAACTTCTTTATTAATCGCAGCATCAAAAATTTCAGGAATTTTTAAACCAGCTTTTGTAGGATGAACTACTCCATATTTTTCTGTATAAAAATCTTGTATTTTTTGATCTGCAACAGGAAAATATCCCGCACCTTGATGAGGCTGGCACCCCATATCAGCAGCTCCTTGAACATTATTTTGCCCTCTTAAAGGATTTACTCCAACACCTTTTCTTCCAATATTTCCCGTTATCATCGCTAGATCAGCAATAAGCATTACTGTCTTGGATCCTTGTTCATGTTCAGTTACACCTAAACCATGAAACTCCATAGAATTTTTTGCGGTCGCATATGCAATTGCTGCTTCTTTTACTTGCTGTTTATCTACTCCTGCAACTTTCGCTAAATAATCAATATCTAAATTATTAATATGTTCAAAAAATTTATCAAATCCTTCTGTTCTGTTATTAACGAAATCTTTCTTATAAAGTTTAGACTTAACAATAAAATAAAGCATCATATTAAGCACAGCAACATTTGTTCCTGGGGTAAGTCTTATATGGTAATCTGCCATTCTTGCTAATTCAGTTTCAACAGGATCAAGAACTATTAGTTTTTTACCTTTCATTATTTGTTGCTTAATTTTTGCACCAGTAACTGGATGTGCATTTGTTGGATTTGCACCTATTACTAAAAATAAATCTGCATGATATATATCTTCTGTGGAGTTTGTTGCAGCACCAGTACCAAAAGTTTGCTGCATTCCCCAAGCAGTTGGCGAATGGCAAATTCTTGCACAACAGTCAATATTATTTGTTCCAACTACTGCTCTTATCATTTTTTGAAAAATATAATTTTCCTCGTTTGTACATCTAGCTGAAGAAATACCAGCTATTGCATCAGGACCATTTTTTTTTTTAATTTTTTCTAATTTTTGTTTAATAAATTCATAAGCCTCATCCCAAGAAGCCTTTTCAAATTTACCATTTCTTTTAATTAATGGATTTCTAAGTCTGTCTGGATGATCATAAAATCCAAATGCATATCTTCCTTTTACACATGTATGGCCTGCATTCACCTCAGTTTCTTTTGGAGTATCAATTGAAACAACTTTACCATCTTTAACCGAAGCTTCTAAATTGCAACCTACACCACAGTATGAACAAGTTGTTCTAACCTTATGATCATAATCTGCTGATTTTGAAGAAAATACATCTGAAATTGCATCTGTTGGACAAGTATGAGCACATGCTCCACAAGACACACACGATGAATCGCCAAATAACATGTCGTTATCAGTTGTTATTCTTGATTCAAACCCTCTGCCGCTCATTGTTAAAACAAAAGATCCTTGAATTTCATCACAAGCTCTTACACATCTTCCACAATTTATACAATTATCTAGGTTCATTCTCATATAATCATGAGAAGTATCTCTAGGGATACCTTTATGTTGTTTAGGACTATTATATCTATGATCAGAAATCCCCAAGTCATTGGCAACATCTTGAAGTTCACAATTATTATTTACTTCACATGTTCCACATTCCATTGGATGATCTGTTAAGACTAATTCGACAATATTTTTTCTTAAATTTTTAAGATTTTCATTATTCGTGAAAATATGTTGATTTTCTCCAACAGGAGTATGACATGAAGCTACAACTTTTGTAGGTCCATCTTTCTCGAGCGCTACTTCAACAGAACAGACTCTGCATGCACCATAAGGTGCTAAATTCGGATCATCACATAAAGTTGGAACTTTTTTTTGACCAAGATAACTTTTAACAAATTTTAAAATTGAAGTGTGACTAGGTCCTATTTCATAGGGTTTTCCATCTATATAAGCAATTTTTCTTTTTTCCGCACTCATAATTTTATATTAATTTTCTACAACTATATCATTTTTCAATTCATCACCAAAATATTTTAAAATATTCATAATTGGTGTTGGTATCGCACCACATAGCGCACATAAACAACCTTTTTTCATAGTGATAAGCAATTCATTTAGCAGTTTTAATGGTATTTTTGTGCTTTTATTTTTAAATTGATCAAACATTTCTTTACCTCTGTAGGAGCCTAGTCTTCCAGGAAAACATTTTCCGCATGATTCTTCAGCAGAAAATTCAAATAAATGATGAATATAATCAATCATACTGAAATCTTTTGGAATACTCACAACACTTGCATGACCCAACATAAATCCTGCACTTGTGAATTCTTGAAAATCTAAATTTAATTTTTCAACTTCTTTAATTGGAACAACTCCCCCTAAAGGACCTCCAATTTGAAATGCTTTGATAGGTTTATTTAGACCGCCACCTATTTCATAAAAAACTTTTTTCATTGGAGTACCCATATCAATTTCATAAACGCCAGGATTATTAAAAAAACTGTCTAAACAAACAAGTTTAGTTCCAGCTGATTTTTTATTTCCAATAGCTGAAAATTTTTCAGCACCATTTATCAATATACCTGCAGCAGCAGCCAAAGTTTCAACATTATTAACTACAGTCGGTTTTTTATATAAACCTTCAGTGACTGGAAAGGGTGGTCTAACATCAACTTCAGCTCTTCTTCCTTCAATAGAAGCAATAAGTGCTGTCTCTTCACCACAAATATATGCACCTTGTCCTATACAAATGTTAAGATCAAAAGAAAAATCTGTACCTAAAATTTTTTCTCCCAAGAGACCAGCTTCTTTTAATGAATTTATACTTCCATTAAGTGCTTCAATTGATTTTGGATATTCTCCTCTAATATAAAGTACTCCTTCATCGCTTCCAATAACGTAAGCACAAACTACCATTCCAAAAATCACTTTTAAAGGCTGATCCTCTAACAAATATCTATCTGAAAAAGCACCAGAGTCACCTTCGTCAGCATTACAAACAACATATTTTTTTTTTGATTTTGTTTTACTACAGAAATCCCATTTCATACCTGTCGGAAATCCTGCTCCACCTCTTCCGGTAAGATTAGAGGATAATAAAGATTTAATTATTTCATTTTTATCTATTTTAAGAAACTTTGATAAATTATCTTTAAATTTATTAATATTTGATAATTTGTTATCCATTAGAAAGCTTGTTGTTGCAAAACTTTTAGATATGAATTTTTCTTGAATTATTGTTTCACCATTTATGATTTTATCAATTTCGTTTATATCCTTACCTGCATAATTTTCACCATTATAATGAAAAGCATTATTCTCATAACAATAGCCAAGACAAAACATTTCCCCAACTTTATCTTTGCCTAACTTATCTTTTAATTTATTTTTTAGATTCTCTTGTGTTCCAGCGCACATACATGCACTTCCATTGCAAACAAAAGCTTTTTTTTCTCTATGAGATGGTCTGAGAAATTCATAAAAACTTTCTGCTCCGTGAATCGTAGAAAGCCCCATTTTATATTCATCGGCAATCTCTTTCATTCCATCATTATTTTTTGAATTTAATGATCTTTCAGAAATTTTTTGAAACAGATTCTTCTTTAATCCGATTCTTCCTGATAAATTACTTATATTTCTCGACAATTACTTCTCCGCACAAATTTTTTATACAACTCTACTTACATTACTATAAATATTAAAACTATCTTTTTTTACAAAGCCTATTAGTGTCATATTAAACCTTTTAGCCAGATCTATTGCAAGACTCGTTGGCGCACCAACACCAGCCATAAGACCAATATTGGACATTAGTCCTTTTTGAATTAATTCAAAATTTAATCTTCCTGAGCACGCGATGAATTGAGAATGATTATCAATTAGTTTTTTTTTGTGTGAGTGACCTATAAGTTTATCTAAAGCATTATGTCTTCCTACATCCTCTCTAGTTGAAATTACTTTTCCGTTCTCATTGATTAAAGAACTTGCATGGATACCACCTGTTTTAGAAAATTCTGATTGTTCGCTTGCTAGTAATTCTGGAGATTTTAAAATAATTTTTTTTTTAATTTTAGGGTAAGAGATATCTAAATTATTTTCTTTAATTACTTCAACTGCTTCTAGAGAAGTTTTACCACAAACTCCACATGAAGAATTAGTTATAAAATTTCTTTTTATTTTTCCGATATCTATATTTTTATTGCTGTTTATAGTTGCAACTATTTTATTTTGAATATTAAAATCCCCGACTTTTTCTCCTATTTTTTCTATATTTTCTATATCAGAAAAATTTTCTATTATTCTTTCATTAAATAAGAATCCAGATATTAAATCTTCATCATTTCCTGGCGTTCTCATTGTAATAGATAATTGATCTGTTATCCATTTTCCATCAACCTTATATTTAAGATTCATTTCAAGAGGCTCTTCTACAGAAACAAAATCTTTTATTTCGTTAATAGAACCATCTTTTAACTTAACAACATTATATTTTATATCCATTTACAACGGGTATTTTTTTTTTAAAATCAATCGATTTAAAACTACTCCAAAAGCTAACACAATAATAGTACCTGAAATAATAGGATTTATTATATAATCTAAAGATACACTACCCATTATAACAATTATGGGATTACCACCTGCTGGAGGATGAGTTATATTTAGCAATATCATCAAAGCTACACCTGCACCAACTGCTATAGGTAAATTAATGTATAAAGGTAAAGGAATTAAATACAGCACAAATAAACCAGCTAAGGATGTTGTAAGATGTCCAAAAAAAATATTTTTTGGTTGTGCAAAGGGACTTTCAGGATATCCATAAAGCAAAACCATAGTAGAACCAAAAGAAGCAATTAAAAAAATTCCAAATTCTGTTTTATATGTAAGTAAGGTTAATGCACCAATTGTAATAGTAGAGAAGAAACCAGCAATTAAAGATTTTATAATAAGTGAATTTTTCATTTTATAATTTTAATGCTTTTGAAACAGTTTTAAAAGGTAATAACAAGCAATCTTTCCTAGAAATATTTTTTTTATCAAAAATTTTTTTAAGAACTTTCCATTCTTTAGGAATATTTGTAATATTATCCTCAAAAAAATTTTCAATTATATTTATTAAATTTTTTATGCTTTCGACTGGTTTATTAATTGAATTGGTTGATAAAAGACTTACAGATGCTTGACAATATACACAAGATTTGCATTGATATCCAAAATCTATAATTTTATTTCTCTTAACTTTTAATCTTATTTCCATTTGGTCTCCACAAATAGAGTTTTTTTGAGCCGCCTTATGAGTGTGGTCATTAATTTCTTTATTATTCTCAGTATTTGACGCAATTTGTAAAATTTTTAAATCCATTTTAAATTCTTTTAATAAACAATTAATAATTTATATTTCTTTTGATGAATGAAAACAACATTCTAGGCATAATTCTTGCAGGTGGAAAATCAAGTAGATTTGGTGAAGACAAATCAACTACCAAATTAGGTAATAAGACTTTATTAGATCACACTATTAGTAAATTAGAAAATGAATTTTCTGAAATACTGATTATTTCAAATAATAAAGA
>CACOED010000036.1 GCA_902626245.1 uncultured Pelagibacteraceae bacterium
TATTTTCGATTCTATATCCTATATCAACTTCTGCTGAAGGTTCTGTAAATGGAAAGTGACTCGGACGAAATCTCATTTTAATTTTATCAACTTCAAAAAACTCTTTTATAAAATAATTCAAACAACCCTTTAGGTGACCCATAGTTATATTCTGATCAATATGAAGTCCCTCTAATTGATGAAACATAGGAGTATGAGTTTGATCACTATCACTTCTATATGTTCTTCCTGGTGCTATAATTTTAAACGGAGGCTTCCCATTAAGCATTGTTCTTACTTGTACAGGAGAAGTATGTGTTCTTAACAATGTTTTCATATTTTCTTCAATGTAGAAAGTGTCATGCATGTCTTTTGCAGGATGATTTTCAGGTGTATTCAGTGCTGTAAAGTTATAATATTCACTTTCAACATCAGGTCCCTCTTCAACACTAAAACCAATTTCCGAAAATATAGATGAAATTTCATCAATCACCTGTGATACTGGATGTATTTTACCAATTTTAAAATCTTTTTCTGGAAGTGTAACATCGTACTTTTCTTTTTTAACTTTTTCTTCTATTTCAGTATCAGCAAGTTTAATAATTTTATCATTAAGTAATTTTGTTAGTTCTTGTTTAAAAGAGTTTATTTGCGAAGCAACTTTTTTTTTATCTTCAGGTGACAGAGATCCAAGTTTTTTAAATTCTAAATTTATTAAACCATTTTTGCTAAAAATCTCACCTCTTAATATTTCTACTTCCTCTAAACTTTGGGCTTTAATAAGTTTATTTTTTAATTTTTCAAAATCAGACATTTTTACAGATTATTTCTTAACAGGAGAAAAACAATAGTGAAGATTAAATAAGAGCTGCTTGGGCCTTTTTTACGATCGTCTTAAATGCTTCAGGATTATCATATGCTATTTCAGCTAGAATCTTTCTATCTATTTTTATTCCAGATTTATTTAATCCATTAATAAATTTTGAATAAGTCAAACCTTCTGCTCTTACTCCTGCATTAATTCTTTGTATCCACAGTGATTTAAAATCTCTTTTTTTATTTCTTCTATCTCTATAAGCATATTGCATAGCCTTTTCCATTGCTTGCCTTGCAACTCTTATAGTATTTTTTCTTCTACCCCATTGGCCTTTGACTGCTTTAAGAACTTTTTTATGTTTAGCATGACTTGTTACACCTCTTTTAACTCTTGACATTTTATCCTCTTAAACTGTAGGGCATATATGACTTAACAATTTTACTGTCTTGTTTTGACATAATTGTTGTGCCTCTTTGTTTTCTTATTTGTGAATTTGATCTTTTTATCATGCCATGTCTTTTGTTGGCTTGAGCCATTACAACTTTTCCTTTTGAAGTAATCTTAAATCTTTTTTTTGCTGAGCTTTTTGTTTTTAATTTTGGCATAATCGTGTGGGTTATACAAATAATAATAATATTTTACAACCTCAATTATATACTATAAAGGCTGAATAACCATGATCATTTGTTTGCCATCAAACTTTGGATGAAGTTCAACTTTGCCAATTTTTTGCATATCTAGCTTAATTTTATCCATTAATTCATTTCCAAGATGTGAATGTTGCAACTCTCTTCCTTTAAATTTTATAGTAAATTTTACTTTATCACCTTTAGATAAAAATTTTTGAGCATTTTTTAATTTAAACTTATAATCATGAACTTCTGTCACAGGTCTTAATTTAATTTCTTTTAATTCAATTTTTTTTTGTTTTTTTTTTGCTTTATTTGCTTTTTTTTGAGCATCATATTTATACTTACCCATATCCATTATTTTACAAACAGGTGGATTTGCATTTGGAGCAATTTCAATCAAGTCTAAACCTTCATCTTTTGCTTTTCTTATAGCTTCATTTGTACTTAAAGTTCCTAAATTTTCTCCATCGCTTGTAATAACCTGTACTTCTGGAGAAGTAATTCTATTATTTGACCTTGGACCTTTGTCTCTGGTTCTTCTCTGAAAATAATTTTGTTTGAAGTCTACCACTTAATTTGAAGGTGCTTTACTTAAAGCAGAATGCTTTTTTAAAAATAAATTTAAATCCATATTTTCTTGTTTTTCTGAACTCAATCTTCTAATAGTTACTGTATTACTGTCAACTTCTTTTTTTCCACATATCAATAAAATAGGTATTTTTGACAGGGAATGTTCTCTAATTTTATAGTTTAAATTGTGATTTTTGAGATCAACCTCAGATGAAATTCCATTTTTTTTAATTTTTTTATTTACTTCCTTTGCATAATTATCAAACTCACTTGATACTGGAATAACAACAGTTTGTAATGGTGATATCCAAAAAGGAAGTTTTCCTGCGTAATTTTCAATTAATATACCAATAAATCTTTCAAGAGATCCAAATAAAGCTCTATGCAACATTACTGGAACTTTTTTTGATCCGTCTTTATCAACAAAAGATGCTCCAAGACGAGCTGGTAAATTTAAATCTACTTGTAGCGTACCACATTGCCAATCTCTTCCAATTGCATCTCTTAAAACAAACTCTATTTTTGGTCCATAAAATGCGCCTTCTCCCTTATTAACGCTATATTCAAGTTTTGAAACTTTAATTGCTTCAAGAAGTGCTCTTTCGGATTTATCCCACACATTGTCATCTCCAACACGTAAATCTGGTCTATCAGAATATTTTAAAATTACATTTTCAAATCCTAAATCTCTATAAATTTCCAAAATTAAGTTAGTTACATTTAAACATTCCTCCGTAATTTGATCTTCAGAACAAAATATATGGGCGTCATCCTGAGTAAATGCTCTTACTCGTAAAAGTCCATGCAGAGCGCCTGATGGTTCATATCTGTGAACTTTTCCAAATTCAGACATTTTAAGTGGTAAATCTCTATAACTTTTTAGTCCTTGGTTAAAAACCTGAACACATCCAGGACAATTCATCGGCTTAATCGCAAACACTTTTTCATCTGGTGTTGTAGATGTATACATATTAGCTCCAAATTTTTCCCAGTGGCCTGATTTCTCCCATAAGGATCTATCTAATATTTCTGGCGTATTTATTTCTTTATATCCGGCTTCATCTTGTTTCGCTCTCATATAAGAAATTAATTTTTGAAATAAATTCCATCCTTTCTCATGCCAAAATACGGAGCCTGGACTTTCTTCTCTAAAATGAAATAAATCCATTTCTTTTCCTAATTTTCTATGATCTCTTTTTTCCGCTTCCTCTATTCTTTTCAAATAATCTTCTAATTCTTGTTTAGATGGCCATGAGGTTCCATAAATTCTTTGGAGCATTTCATTTTTTGAATCTCCTCTCCAATATGCTCCTGATACTTTTGTAAGTTTAAAAAACTTACCTATTTTACCTGTAGATGTTAAGTGGGGACCTCTGCATAGGTCGTACCATTTTCCATGATAATATACAGAGACTTCCTCATCGCCTGGTATACTATCTACTAGCTGAACTTTATAATCTTCTCCAATTTTTTTATAATGATCCTTAGCTCTTTTTCTTTCCCAAACTTCTCTTCGAGTAGGTTTATCCATCTCAACAATTTCTCTCATTTTTTTTTCAATTTTTTCCAAATCTTCAGGAGTAAAGGGTTCTTTTCTAGAAAAATCATAGTAAAAACCATCTTTAATTGCAGGTCCAATTGCAATTTTTGTTCCTGGAAATATTTCTTGAACAGCCATTGCCATTATGTGTGTTGTATCATGTCTTATTGCATCTAAACCTTCACTATCTTTAGATGTAATAATTTTAACAGTACAATCTTTTTCTATTTCAAAACTTAAATCTTTTAGCTCACCATCTACACTTATTATCAAAGCTTGCTTAGATAGTGATTTACTTATTTTTTCAGCAATCTGAAAGCCTGTTACTTTATTTTTAAAATGTAAATTTTTTCCGTCAGGTAGTTTTATTTTAGGCATTTATGATATTAATTTTATATATTCTGAATAAGTAGAAAAACACATTTTTTCAACATTAAATTTTTTTAATACATTTTTTCTACCTTCTATGCCCATACATTTCAACGTTGTTTCATCTAATTCAAAAATATGAGCTAATTTATCACTTAATGCAATTGCATCTCCAGCTTTAAACAAAAAACCAGTCTTATTATCAATTATTGTTTCTTTTGATCCACCTATATCGCTTGCAACTATTACTTTTTCCATTGCTTGTGCTTCAACCGCTACTCTTCCAAAAGCTTCCGGTTCTATAGAACAATTTGTAACAATATTTGAAATTTTATAAGCTAAGGGCATTTTTTTACAATTATCAATAAATAATATATCTTGAATTAATCTATATTGTTCAATGAGTCTTTGAATTTTTTTTTTATATATTTTTCTTCCCTGATCGCTTCCTAAAATAATTGCAAAGAATAATTTATCAGGATTTTTCTGCTTGAAAATATTTAGTGCTTCAATAAACATTTCATGACCCTTCCAGGAAGAAAGTCTTCCTGGAAAAAGAATAATTTTTTTCTGATAGAAGCTTAAAGTTTTATCTATTTTCCATTCATTCATCAACTTTAACTCATCATCATTTTTTATTTTTGTTGTGTCAAAATAATCTAAGTTAATACCTCTAAAAATAGTTAATAATTTTTGATTTTTGTTTAAGTAATTAGAATAATTTTCATTTATATGTGAAAAAATAAAGTTAGATCCAGCAATTATTAAATTAGACTTGACCATCACAGAATTATAAAATTTTTTAATTGAACCATTAAAATTGTAAGTCCCATGAAACGTTGTAACAAATTTTGTTCTAGTAATTTTAGAAGCAATTAAACATGCCCATGCAGGAGCACGACTTCTAGCATGAACAATATTTATTCCAGAAAATAAAATAATAATTGTCAAAATAATTGAGTTAAAAAAAATTAGAACCGGATTTTTACTTTGAACAGGCAACCTTATTAGTTTTACTTTTTTTTTATCTATATATTTTAATAAAGGTCCACCACTGGTTACTATGTATGATTTTGCATTTTGTTCATGTAAATAATGAGCTAAATCATAACAACCAGTTTCGGCTCCTCCATAGCCTAATTTTGGAATAACTTGTAGAACTTTTAATTTAGATGACATTTGATAGAGTTATATATTAAGAATTTATTCAGATAAACTTTAATGAAGAAATATAAATTTTTAAGAATATCACCGTCTAAGAAAATTAGATATTTGATCAATAATTACAAAAAAAAGCCTTATGTTGTTTTTCTTCACGGGTTTATGTCTGATTTAGAAGGCGAAAAGCCAAAAAAAATATTAAAATTCTGTAATAGTAAAAAAATAGGCTTTCTAGCTATAGAATATTCTGGTCATGGAAAATCTACAGGAAAATTTACAAAAGGAAATATTAGTAAATGGACAAATGAAGTAAGAATGTCAATTAAGAAAATTATAAAAAAAAATAAATTTATTCTAATTGGCTCAAGTATGGGTTCTTGGATATCTTTAAATCAATTTAAATTTTTTAATGATCAAATTTTAGGTTTTTTAGGAATAGGGTCTGCACCTGAATTTTTAGAAAATTTAATGTGGAAAAAATTTAATAATAAAATAAAAAATGAAATTAAAAAAAAGGGAATATATTATTTCACACACGGAAATTATGTATACCCAATAACATATCAGTTAATTAAAGATGGAAGAAAAAATAAAATTTTAAATAAAAAATTTAAAAATAAAATTTATGTTACAATGATACATGGAAAAAAAGATGAAGTTGTCCCAGTAAATTATTCAAAAAAAGTTCTTAAAGTTTTTAAAAATGCTTATAAGAAATTATTAATTATAAAGAATGGTGACCATAGTCTTTCATCTAAGAAAAATTTGAGTAAAATTACAAAGGAATTAAATAATATTATTTCTAACTTTATTTAGATAGCAACATCAATCTTTTCTTTAATCGATACTGGATTATCAAGTTTATCCAGCATTTCTTTAGGACATACTTGATAAAAATGACTTATCTCATTTTTGAAATCAATAATAATCTTTTTAGCTATTTTTGAATTTGTTTCTTCAAAATGTTTCTTAACTAAATTTTTTAATAAATTTTCCCAGTATTCAGTTTCAACTCTTTGCCATATAATTGTTTCTGGGTTAACTTTTTTTTCAAATTCGTTTTTCTTATCGTAAATGAATGCCATTCCACCTGTCATTCCTGCTGCAAAATTATCTCCCACTTCTCCAAGAATAACTACATTGCCTCCTGTCATATATTCACAACCATTTGAGTCACATC
>CACOED010000037.1 GCA_902626245.1 uncultured Pelagibacteraceae bacterium
AGCATGTTTATGAAATTGATAACGCATTTGTAGAATTGAAAAAATTACTCAAGCCAAAAGGAAAAATATATATATCAACACCTTTCCTTTACAGATATCATAGTGCGCCTAAAGATTATTATAGATTTACTTTAGACTTTTACGAAAAAATCGCAAAAAAACAAAAAATTAAAATAATATACAAAAAATCATTGGGAACTGGACCATTTTTTAGTTGTTATAGTGTAATACACAATATTTTAAACTTTTTATTTCCTTTAAATATTTTAGTAGCAACAGTATTGATTTTGTTTGATAAAATAATAAATATTTTTTCAAAAAATTTAAAATATACATACCCAATATGTAACTTTTTAATTTTAAGAAAAGATAATTAAAATTTAATTACTTTTTAAAAAAAAGTAAAAATATATTTTTAAGAGTCCTGAGTGTTTCAATTTTTGGAATTTTCGACTTACCTTTTACTCTATTTTCAAATATTATTGGGATTTCTTTTATTTTAAAATTAGATTTATGTATCCTAAAAATTGTTTCCATAAAAAAGCTATATCCTTTAGAATGAACAATATTCAGATCAAAATTTTTTAATTTTTTAATATTAAAACCACGATATGAGGTTGTAAATTCTGTATACGGAAGTTTTAAAACTTTTTTGATAAGTAAATTGCCAAAAAAACTTAAAAAAAATCTAAAGCCAGACATATTATTCTTTCCACCTTCAATGTAGCGTGATCCAATTACAAATGGATATTGTTCTAATAATGATATAAAATTTTTTAATTCATTTGGATCATGAGATAAATCAGCATCCATAGATATAAAATTTTGATATCTATTAATTTTAGCAAATTGATAACCCTCCTTATGAGCTGTATCTAATCCAAGCTTATTAGGTCTTACTTTATACTTAATAAAAAAATATTTTTCAGAATAATTTTTTAGAGTTTCGTATGTCTTGTCAGGGCTATTGTCATCAATTATGTAAATATCAGTTTCTAATTTTAAAGATATTATTAGATCTAATAGCTTTGAAATATTTTCTTTTTCATTATATGTTGCAGTAAAAATTAATGTTTTTTTAGAATTCATTTTGTAATTTGGTTTAAAAACTTTATAATTATTTTTCCGATTGCTATATAAATTAAGGTAAATATATTTTGTCCATTATCATATCTTATCTGAAGTTCCTCTTTAAGATGATCAAAAAATCCAAGTTGGCTTGAAAAGCCGCCTAATTCAAATTTACCAAATACTTCTTTCGACGTGGTTGGAAAACCTTTCATATCATGTTTAACAATAATTCTATAGAACATGTCATAGTCAGAAGAACATTTATATTTTAAATTATACAGGCCAACTTTTTTTTGCGAGACTAACTTAATAAAAAAACCAATAACGGTAGAAGGATAAATATTAAATCTTAATTTTATTTCATTAGGTCGAAATCCAGCATGAACTTTTTTCTTTTCAACGGCACCTAAAATAAAATCATATTCAGGATAACTTTTAATATACTTAATTAGATAATCGAAAGCATTTTCATAATAAATATCGTTAGAATTAATAATCCCAATATATTTACCTTTTGAAATTTTAATACCTCTATTCCAAGCATCATAAATTCCATTATCTTTTTCACTTATCCAATAATCGACCTCATCATTATATTCATTTTTTAAAAAAGAAATATTTTCAAAATTACTACCACCGTCAATTACAATAATTTCTATATTTTGATATTTTTGTTTTAAAATACTATTTAAAGTTTCTTTTAATTTTGTTCCATTAAAATTTGGAACCACAACAGAAATTAAAGGGTAATTTTCATAATTTGATTTAAAAATATTTTTTAATCTCAATCCTCCTGATAGGGTATTTTGAGATTTATTTTCTATATAATTAGAGGATATAAATTTTTCTCCATGAAATTTTGGAGGAGGTATAATTTCTTTTGAATAAAATCTATCTAAATCAAATTTATTTTTTTTTATAAAATATTTCAATTTATATTTCTTTTTTATTTTTTGCCCAATTATAAGTTAATTCTATTCCTTTTTTTAATTCAGTCTTATGACCCCAACCTAAATAATTTAAATTTTTTATGTCTAAAAGCTTTCTAGGTGTTCCATCTGGAAATCTTGAATTAAACTTAATTTTTGCTTTAGGGTTAATTATATTCTTTACAATTTGTGCATATTTTTTTATAGAAAAATCTTCGCCAGTACCAACATTTAAAAAATGATTTTTTTTAATAAAAGTGAGAAATTTTTTATCTTTTTTATAAATTTTATTCATAAAAAAATAAATTGCATCTGCTAAGTCATCAACAAACATTACTTCCCTTTTAGCTTTACCTGACCCCCAAATTTCAACTAAATTATTTTTTTTTGACTTATGAAATTTTTTTATTAATGCTGGTAAAAAATGCGATTTTTTTAAATCAAATTCATCATTTGGACCATATAGATTGCATGGCATTAAAGTAAAATAAAATTTATTGAATTTCATATTATAATATTCACAAGCTTTTAACCCTACTATTTTTGCTAAAGCATATCCCTCGTTTGTTTTTTCAAGCTTTCCGTCTAAAAGATATTTTTCACTAATTGGTTGAGAAGAATATTTTGGATATATGCATGAACTTCCAAGATTAATGAAGTATTTTGTATTATTTTCCATACAGCTTTTTAAAATATTTAATTGAATTTCAATATTTTTTAATAGAAAATTTAAAGGATCAAGGCTATTTGCAAGAATACCCCCAACCTTACCCGCACAATTTATAATAAAATCCGGTTTAGTTTTCTTTATAAATTTATTTACTTGATTGTAATCAGTTAAATCCAATTTTTTTTTATCTTTTATTAAAATATTTTTAAATTTTTTGTTTTTTAGGTAATTCATTAGAGAATTACCTACCATTCCTTTGTGACCACAAATAAAAACTTTTTTATTTTTTAAACTCATAATTGATGTATATACTAAATTGAATAATAATTAATAGTTTATGGATGATCATGAAAGAAAACTTTATAGTTTTTTATTACCTAAAATAAAAAATTTAAAAAAACCCAATATACTTGAGTTAGGAGTAAGAGAAGGTACGTCAACTAAAATGTTTATAAATTTGGTTCAAAGTAATAATGGTAAACTTTTTTCTGTAGATGTTGATGATTATGGACATCTTTTTTCATCAAATAGTTGGAAATTTATAAAATCAAGAGATGATAATTTTAATTTTATATTAAACCATATTAAAGAAGATCTAGATTTAATTTTTATAGATACAACTCATGAAGCAAAACATGTTTTAAAAATAATTCAAAACTATTATTTTAAACTAAAAGTAGGTGGACTTATTATAGTAGATGATATTTCATGGATACCATACTTAAAAAATAAGGAACGAAATAGTTTTTATTGTGAAATAAACAATAAAGAAACATTTGAAGTTATACTTAACTTATTTAATGCGAATGAAAATAATTTTGATTTAGAGTTTAGCTTCATATCAAGTGGATTTGCATGTATTAAAAAAAATAATTTATTGAGTTTAAATTTGCCAAAACAAATTGATAATAGAAAGTTTTCTTTGCAATATATTTATAGAAAGTTAAGAAATATACAAATTGACTAAAAAAAATAAAATTTATTTTTTTCATCCTTATTCTGGCAAGGGTGGGGCAGATCTTTCAATTTCAAGACTCATAAATGGCTTAAACCATAAAAAATATGATATAGATTTTTTAAGTTTAAATTATCCAAAAATAAAAAAAAAAATAAATTTCAAAATAAATTATAAAATCATAAATTCTAAAAGAGCTTTTTTTTCTTTTAATGAAATAAATAACTATATTGAAAATGATAAAAATTATAAAAAAAAAATATTTATATCAAATCAAAATTTTGCAAATGCACTTAGTACCATATTTTTAAGAAAAAAAAGTAATCTTAAATTAATATTGTTTGAAAGAAATCATATTTATGAATTAGAAAATTATAAAAATTTTAGCGATTTTTTTAAAAAAAAAATTATTAAATTATTAATTAAATTTTTTTACAAAAAAGCTGACTTAGTGCTAACTAATAGCAAATCCTCGAGTAAAGATTTAAGATTATTATCTAAAGCAAATGTAAAAACTCTTTACAATCCTTGTTTTTTTAAACTTTATAAGAAAAATAAAAAAATAAAAAAAAAGAAAATTATTCTTAATGTCTCAAGATTTGCAGATCAAAAAGATCATTTAACATTATTGAAAGGATTTAAAAATTCTAAATATAATAATAAATTTTTATTATACTTAGTCGGATATGGTCAAAATGAAAATAAAATTAGAAATTATATTGACTATTATAATTTAAATAATGTTAAAATTTTTAAAAATATATTTAGTGTAAATAAGTTTTATAAAAAAGCAGATTTATTTATACTAACATCTATTTATGAAGGTTTTCCAAATGTTTTAGTTGAAGCTGCAAGTTTTAGAATACCAATTATCAGTTCAAACTTTAAATCTGGAGCCAGTGAGATACTTTTAAATGGCAAAGGAGGAACTATTTTTGAAGTGAAGAATTATAAAAAATTATCTAGTAAAATAGATGAATTTTATCTAAATAAAAAATTATTTTTAAATAAAGAGAAAATTTGTGCACATTCTTTATATCGTTTTTCAAACAAAAAAATTATTAAAGATTTTAATAAAATAATTTATAATTTATTTAAATAGTTTTTTTATTTTGCTATAATGATTAAATGTAGAAAACTCTCTTGAAAAATATTTTGCTCTAACAATTTTTTCATAATTATCGTTTTTTTCACTTTCTATTAGTTTGTTTTTAAAATCTTCAGAATTGTTTGTTTTAAAAAAATAACCGATATCGTTTTCTAAAGACATTTCTCTTGGACCATTTTTTGAGTCTGATGAAATTATCACTTTATTCAAATAAAAACTTTCAATTAAAACATATCCGGTCTCCCCCATTCACCATAAACTGTAAATAGTCTTAATCCTGTAATATCGATTTTATTTATTCTATAAATATCAAATGCTATTTCTTCATTTAGCTTTTTTGTTCTGGCATAAATATTTTTTGGATCTAAATAAATATTTTCCTTAATAGGGAAATTTTTTTGCTCACCATAAACTGAACTAGATGAAGCAAAAATAAATTTTTTTATTTTATTTTTTATTGAGTTTTCTATAATATTTATAAATCCTATAAAATTTGTATCAATATACTTATCTGGGTTTGTAAGAGAATACCTTACGCCAGCTTGAGCTCCTAAATGAACAACCGTTTCAAATTTTTTTCCTCT
>CACOED010000038.1 GCA_902626245.1 uncultured Pelagibacteraceae bacterium
TTCCATAAAGCTTAAATTTTCTTGCCTCAATTTTTTGTAGAGATCTACATGGACTATTTTTTTTTAAAATAATAAAGATTATATCTAACATTAAAATAATTCCTTATTAATTAGTTTTAATGCTATTTTCCTCAAATTATATTTGGGTTTCCAATTAAATTCTCTTTTTATTTTTGAATTATCTGAACAAATTTTCATTATTTCATTAGGTCTTTTAAATTTTTTTGTTTCCTTCAACATCTTAATAGGAATATTTTTTTCTTTAAAAATAATTTTTATGAATTTTAGTAATGAGTTATGTTCCCCCGATCCAATAACATAATCATCATTATTTTTATTTTTATTTATTTTATGAATTATATTAACATAATCATTAGCCCAGCCCCAGTCTCTATGAACTTTTGAATTACCAATTAATAATTTTTTGCTTTTTTTTTTATTAAATTTTCTAGCGTACTCAGTTATTTTTTGAGTCACAAATTGTTTTTTTCTTAAAGGTGACTCGTGATTAAATAAAATTCCATTTGAAGCTTTAATTGAAAAATTTTCTCTATAATATTTAATTAACCAAAAACCAAAGCTTTTAGCTTTCCCATATGGACTAATAGGATTAAAAGGAGTTTTTTCATTACAAAATATTTTTTTATTATTTCCAAAACATTCAGATGATGCAGAATTATAAATCTTTATTTTTGTATTATGCATTCTACAATACTCTAATATATGAAATAAAATCAAATTATTACTAAGATAAGTTGAAATTGGATCCTTAAAAGATAGTTCTACTGATGATTGACCAGATAAATAGTAAATTTCGTTAGGTGATATTTTTGAAATTAAATTATTTATTTTAATTTTATTTAATACCTTAAATTCTTTTAAATATATTTTTTTTAATACGTTAATTTTGCTTAAATTATCTAGATTTTTATATTTCTTTGATCTGGTAACTCCATAAACTAAGTAATTTTTTTTTAGTAATAAATTAGATAAATATGCTCCATCTTGGCCACTTATCCCAAAAATTAATGCTTTTTTATTTACCATTTTTGTAATTTCTATTTTATTAATTATTAATCAATTAAATACACTAAAATTTTTACGTCCAAAACATTAATATTAATATATTCATAATAATAGTTAATAAATGTGTAACATATTTATTTTATAAACTAAAAATTATTACTAATACTTTTTATTAAGTTATATGGGACTCTATACCCAGGTATAGATGCAATATCACCTTTGAATAATGTTTTTGGATTCCAGCCAAAACAGAAAATTATAAATACTGATACTAAAACCATTTTATTTTTAATATATAAAATTTTTTTAAATTTTTCAGAAGAATGTCTGTTTAAAATATAATTTCCTTTTTTTATTAGAAAATATACAGAGCAAAAGATAAAAAAATAATGGATATTTACCCATCTTCCCCAATCTAAGCCCATTGCATATAAAACTGGGACAAAGATGCTGCAAATGATTATGTAATAACATACAGATATATTGTTAAATACACTTATTTTAAAATTAATTTTTTTTATTAAATTTTTAGATAAATATATTAAAGGAAAATATCCTATTAAATAAACAAGAGAATATCTAAAGATATGTTGAATCTTAATATCTCTAAATAAACTATCAAAATTTTCTTTAACTGATGTATCAAGATATAATAGAGACATATAACATCTCTCGGCAAATAACTCTTTTAAATTTACACACATTAATGCTTCATTTTTTATGTCATATTTATTAACTAATAAAAATAATATTACAATTAATGAACTGCTAAAAATAGAGAATATATTAAATATTAAACTTTTATAATTTTTATAATTGACACTATTAATTAATATAAAAATATAAAATGGTAAGAAAAATACTATAGGCTCCCATACTAATAATAAAATTGGAATAGAAGTAAATAGATAAATATTTAAATATTTTATTAAATTTTTATTTAATGAAAAGAACAAAAATACTAAAAAATTAATAAATATTAGTATTTCCTTTCTTGCTAAAATTTCAAGTTCAGCGACGTGGTATGTTAATAATAATGGACAGAATAAGCACAATCTTAAAAGAAAATTATTTTCTATTCTTTTAAAAAAATAATAAATCAAAATTAAAAAAATTAAATAAAATAAACTTTGAAAAATGAAAATTACAAATCTTATTGACACATTAAAATGTATTGAAATTTGAGCAAATATATAGCCTGGCAATCCTCTTCTGGTAAAACCACCATAATAATTTACAAGCCATTCTGATATAGTAGAATCTGCGCCTCCCGTATGTTTAATGAATAAATAATATATTGCTACAAAATATATAAATAATAAATATATTAAAAAAATATTTTTAAATTTTGTTTTTTGGAACATTCTATGAGATTATATCTTTCATCGTTTTATCTTTATTTAGAACTTCAAAAAAATTGAAGCTTTTTTTATAAAATATTTACAATTATAAAGAATAATTATTAATCCTCTATAACTTTGTTATAAACTTCAAGAGTTTTTTTTGTGCAATTATCCCATGTAAAAATTTTTGATCTGTTAACTCCTTGCGTAATAATATTTTTCCTCAAGTCACTATTAGAAATAATTTCATCAATACAATTTGCTAAATCATCACTACTTTTAGGATCAAAATATAATGCTGCACTTCCACAAATTTCTTTAAACACTGATATATTTGAGCAAATTAGTGGACATTTTAAAAATAAAGATTCTATATTTGGAATACTAAATCCTTCATATAGAGATGTATTTATAAAACAAAGAGAATTATCAATCAAATTAATTAAAATTTTATCATCACCATATATTTGTATAATCTTAATATCTGACTTATTTTCCAATAACTCATTATTATTTAGTTTTTCACCTCCAAAACAAACAAGTGAAATATCTTTATTTTTTAATTTAGGAAGTGAATTTATTAAAATTTCAAAGTTTTTATATTTTCTCTTTGAACCAGTATATAATATATACGGTTCATTAATAATTTTATTTTTTTTGATGATTAAATCGTTTTTTAAATGATCTCCACCAAGATAAACTACACTAACTTTTTCCTCAGGAATTTCATAAAATTCAATAAAGTCTTTTTTTGTTTGATTAGAAATACAAATAAAATGGTCAGCATAATCAATTATATTTTGTTTTTTTTTATCTTTTTTTCTATAAAATTCATTATTGAACTTTTCGTGTATTAAATCATAAACTGAAATAATTTTTTTATATTGATTATAATCTTTTATTTTCTCAGAATAATACGTTTCATGAACAATGTCTGGCCTAAAACTTTTAATTATTTTCTTTGAAAAATAGTAATTAAGCTCTTTTAAAAAATTATATTGAGGCAATCTATTAAATGATATTGAATATTTTTTGTCTTTATTTACATTTTTTAAATAAATATTTTTACTTAATGGCGCAATAATTTTTGCATTAACATCTATCCTTTTGACAACTTCTGTAAAATATCTTGAGATACCTCCATATTTTTGGTTATAAAAAATAGTTCCTGTATAAGCAATTTTCACAATAAATTAGATTAAAAATTCTTTAATTTTTTTTAAACTATGGTTTTTATCTTGTAAATCAACTACATCACAATCTTTAATTTGATTTATTTTTGCATTTCCTTTGAGGTAATTTAGATTGCCATTTTGATCTCTACTTTCTGATAAAAAAGAGGTTGTTGCTTCTTTTATTGTTTCAATTTTTAAATTTGGAAAATAATTTTCTTTAGAAAATTTTTTTGAGATAAAAAAAGCATTATTCTTCAAATTATTAGTTCCTAAAAAATAAAAATTTTTTCCCTCCATTAAATTGATTGCAGCTTTCAAAGACATGCCATAACAAAGATTTGAATGGTGATAATTATTTCTCGAAAAACCTTCAACATCTGGTACCGTTACTTCTAAGTTTTCACCAAATACTGAATTATATTCTAATATAACAATATTAGAAAAATCTCTTTCTAATTTATTTAAGATCCAATAATCAGTCCCATCAATGTCAATACTAAAAATATCTACCTTACCAAAATTTTGAGATTCAAGAATATCTAAAATATTTTTTGATGAAATAAAAACTTCTTCGATTGTAAGTTCACCTTTCCAGGTTTTTATCCCCTGATTAATTTGTTTTTTTAAATTTGAAATACAATCTATTACCATCCCTTTTAATGACCTGGTTTCAAAGATAAATCTTGTATTTGACTCAGTATAATCACCAACACCAATTTCAATAAATTTTGGCTTTTTAATTTGTAAAGAATATAAAATATAATCAATAATTCCATCTTCGCCATTTTGAGAAAATATTTTATAATCTACATCATTAAGAGAAGTAATATTTATATATTTATTTCTGATATTCAATAAATGAGAGAGTCCTATCATTCTTTTTTTTTCATCTTGAAAATTTTTAATCAATTTTTTTACAAATTTTTTAATCATGATTCAAAAAATACTTTAAATCTAAATCTTTTGTTTGCAAAAAGATTTTTCTAAATTTAAAAATTTTATTTTTTTTGACTGATACTTTCTGTTTATTGCTCAATATTTTAATAATTTTATTTGGAGAATTAACTTTCCAACCAATTTTATTGATATTTTTAAAATAATTAAGTGTATTATATTTTAATAATTTTATTAAGGTTTCGTTAATATTAAAAAACAAAACTGGTTTTCTAGTGGTAACAGCATATGTATAAGCTGTTCCTGAAATATCAGTTAATAGAAAATTAGATATTTTATAAGATTTAAAATAATCAGGTGAATTATCAAAAATGAAATTTTTATAATTTTCATACTTTGACTTTAGCTTTATCACTTTTAAATCATCAAAATTTGATGGATGGGGCCTATAAATAACTTTATAATTATTTTTTAATAATATTTGAAATATTATATTTAATCTTGATTGCATAGACATTTTTGGAAATGATAAATAATTAGTGGGAGCAATTAATATTGTTTTTATTTGTTTTGTTTTACTGTGTTTAATTTTTTTTAAAATATAATCAATTTTTAAATACTTGAAGACAACAATCTTTACATTTAAATTTTTTTTAAATAAATTTTCAAAAACTTTTTTACTGTCTTTTGTGGCAACAACAATAAAGTTATATTTATTTAATTTGGATAATAGTTTTTTTTCTTTTGACTTTTCTACTAATGGAGTGTCATAAATGTCATGATGTATATATACTTTAACTGAATTTGGCGTAAACCTATCGCATACATTATTTGACAAAAAAATATCAACTCCGTACAAAAATTTTAAATAT
>CACOED010000039.1 GCA_902626245.1 uncultured Pelagibacteraceae bacterium
AAAGATAACCTAGCACTTAAAATTATTAGGCTTCAAGAAAAGCTTAAACCAAACTTTAAAATTAATATAGACTTTTTTAAAATAGATAGATTTATACAAGGATTTTTCCAAAAAATAGATAATAAAATTCAAGAATTTAAAGTTTTAAGATCTGAAGAAAAACAAAGAATAAAAATTGCTGAGTTTGAAAAACAAGAGAGAGAAAAGAAAGAGGAAAAAGAAAAAAAAGAGGAGCAGGAAAATTTAATTTTAAAACTTAAAGAAAAAGAATTAAAGCAAGAAATAAAATTAGATAAAGAAAGAAATAAGGAATTAAAAAAATTTTTAAGACAAGAACAAGCATTAGTAAGAAAAGAACAAGCTGAAAGACAAAAAAGATTTTTAGAAGAGCTAAAAATTGAAAAACAAATTGAAAAGTTTAGAATCAGAGAAATTAAAGAATTAGAAAAATTAGAAAAAATTTCCTTAAAAGAGAAAAGAGAAGATTATTCAGGACTACAAGAAAGGATAGATAATCTTAAGAAAAAATATCAGTTAATAAGAGATCAAAAAATTAGAGAAAGGGTCGAAGCACTTGGTGTTGATGTTCAAGAGGGGGATGATAGAGAAACTCTTCTTCAAAAAGAGAAAAATTATAACCTTGAAAGACAAAAAATTGAAAATGCTTTAGAGAGTTTTTATAGAAGTGCAAATAGTTTAGTTTTTCAACTTAACAAGAGACATATCACAAGACATATGTCTATTTTTAGATGTATTGATAGAAGGTTTGAAAATGGTGAAGTTTATATTAAATGGGATGAAGACCCACACGATCAATGGCTAATATTAATTTATATTAAAGATAATTCTCCAGATAAAGGAATTGTAATTGAGGATAAATCAAACCCTGAAAAAAATATTTCTAATGAGTATAAGCCAAATGAAATTTTTAAAGCATCAGATATGATGGTAGACTCACTTACTCAATTACTTGAAAGAGAGAGATCAAAAAAAGATAATTGAAATTTTTAAACTTACTCACTAACATAGACAGAAACACCTCTATTATTAATATCAACATCAAATTTTTTGTGCAAAGGTGGAAATGCTCTTTGAGAACAATCTAATCTGTCACAAGTTCTACAAGAAACCCCGATTGGAAGTTCAGATTTTTTATCATTTAAGTCTAAATTTTCTGTATAAACAAATTCTCTTGCATATTTAGCTTCACATCCAAGTCCAATAGATAACATACTTTTTTTTTGACCATATCTACCAACACCTTTTTCAACAGTTCGTGCTATACAAACATATTTTTCTCCATTTACCATCTTACTCACCGCAGCTTGTATCACACCTGGCCTCGAAAAGGCTGAATAAACATTCCATCTTGGGCAAGCACCACCGTATCTTGGTATTTCAATTCCTGACAGAGAAAATCTTTTTGAAATATTTCCAGCAACATCAACTCTGAGGAAATGAAATGGTATTCCAGGTAATGCTGGATCTTGTAAACAAGTAACTCTATGAGCTACCTGTTCAAATGATGTAGCAAAAGTATTTTGTAAAAGTTCTAAATCATATTTTAAATTTTTGCATTCTTTATGGAAAAGTTTATAAGGCATTAAAATAGCAGCTCCACAATAATTTAATAGTGCAACTTTAGTTAATTTTCTTGCTTCCTCAGATGGAAATTTGAAAGTTTCTAAATAATCATTAATTTCATTTGCTGCACCTTCTTGTGCCATTTGGGCAGCTGCATGTAATTTTTTGGTTTCAAGAGAAAGGTAATCAGAAAGAAGAAGTTCTTTACTTTTTTTATTATAAATTTTTGAAAAAGGTTTTCCCTCTTCTGGAATAACGTCTTTAACAGTTATATTATACTCAGATTTTAAAAAATTGCATAGAGCAATATATCTAGTTCTATTATTTTGTTTTACTTTATCAAATATTTTATCTGCAAAAAATTCAAGTTTTGGAAAATAATTTTTATTCTCTTGTAAAAAGTCAGCAACTACCTCACCTGGAAAAGATGCTTTTCTTCCATCAATTATTTTGCCAGATATATTTTCTACCTTATTAACGATTTCATGATCTTTTTGTTTAAAATTATCTCCAAGTTTAATTAATGCTTTAGCAATTTTAGGGTTTGTATTTACAAGATCTTTGACTTCAGGGCCAACAATATCAAGGTCATCGAATAAATCGTCACTTAATAATTCAGAAATGTTATTTTCTAAATTTAAATTTGTTTTACTTGTTAAATCAGATAGTTCAATTTTAAGTTCCTTACAAACTTTTATAACCAAATCACCATCTATTTTTCTTTTTCCACTTTCAATAAGGTTTAAGTAGCTAGGAGATATACCTAATTGTTCAGCAAGTGTATTTGCCTGAAGTCCAAGTTGTCTTCTAAAAGCTTTAATTTTTGGTCCAATTCTTAGGTTTAATTTATTTAATTCTTTTTTGTTTGAAAATTTTGATATAGCTATTTTTGAATTATTTAGATTTAAAGGCTCTTTAATTGAGAGGTCTGAAAGTTCTATTCTTAATTCTTGGGAAATTTTTAATAATAGATCACCATCAATTTTTCTTTTTCCACTTTCAATTAAGTTTAAATAGCTTGGCGATATTGATAATTGCTCGGCGAGCCTTTTAGCCTGTAGACCTAATTTTTTTCTAAAAACCTTAATTTTTTGACCTATTTCTTTATCAATTTGACTCATTTTAATTATTTGTAAATTTTGTAAATTATAATTTACAAAAAATTAATCAAATTTACAAGATAAATCAATATTTTTGTGGATTTTGTAAATATTGTAAATTATATGATGTATATGGATAAAAAATTAACAAATATTAACGAAAAAAGCTTACAGATTACTAACAATCAAGATTGTTCTGAATATAAAAGCAAACCGATCTATCTAAGAGACGACCATTGCGACTGGGGATCAAGTGGAATGAATGAATTCACAGAGCAATACGGTGATAATAGTTAATTTTAACCTTTCTAGTTAATAAAATCATAAAAAAAGGCAAAAACAAATGTCAGCCGAGAATGTTTCATACGATTTAAAAAGATTTGCAGGTATTAAACGTGATTATAAACCTGAAGAAATCGATAGACTTAGAGGATCTATTAAAATTGAATACTCTTTATGCAAACAACAATCGATGAAATTGTGGAAATTGTTAAATACTGAGCCTTATGTAAATACATTAGGTTCTTTATCTGGTAATCATGCTGTTCAACATGCTAAAGCTGGATTAAAAGCAATTTATTTGAGTGGATGGCAAGTAGCTGCAGACGCGAATAGTGCAGGTGAAATGTATCCAGATCAATCTTTATATCCATATGATAGTGCACCTAAATTAGTAGACTCAATGAATAATGCACTAATTAGAGCTGATCAAATTCAACATATGGAAATACAAGATGGTGACATGAAAAAAGAAAATAAAGTTGATTATATGTTACCAATTATTGCCGACGGTGAAGCTGGATTCGGTGGACCATTAAATGTTTTTGAACTTGCAAAAAAATTTATCAAAGCTGGAGCTGCAGGTGTTCATTTTGAAGACCAATTAGCAAGTGAAAAAAAATGTGGCCATATGGGTGGAAAAGTTCTAGTCCCAACTGGTACAATGATAAAAAATTTAAAAGCTGCCAGACTTGCGGCAGATATTGCTGATGTACCGTTAATTATTCTAGCTAGAACTGATGCAAATGCAGCTAAACTAATTACAAATGATCATGATGCTAACGACAAACCTTTCTTAACTGGCGAAAGGTCGCCTGAAGGTTTTTACTATGTTAAAGCTGGTATTGAGCAAGCAATTTCAAGAGGGTTAGCTTATGCTCCATATTCCGATTTAATTTGGTGTGAAACTGCTACTCCAAATTTAGAGGAAGCTAAAAAATTTGCTGATGCGATTCATGCTAAGTTCCCTGGAAAATTGCTTGCGTATAACTGTTCTCCATCTTTTAATTGGAAAAAGCACTTGTCTGATGCAGAGATTGCTTCGTTCCAAGAAGAAATAAGTAAAATGGGTTATAAATTTCAATTTATAACTCTTGCTGGATTTCATACGCAAAATATTGCAATTTTTGAACTTGCGGAAAAATATAAAAAAGAAGGTATGGCTGCATATTCGAGAATTCAGCAACAGGAATTCGCTCGTGAAAAAGATGGTTATACAAGCGTTAAGCATCAAAGAGAGGTTGGTACTTCTTATTTTGATGCAGTATCAAATACTATTAGTTCTGGAAAAAGTTCCACAACAGCTATGGACGGTTCAACAGAGTCTGAGCAATTTTAATTAGATTTTAATTTCTGAATTTGATCCCAAGCAGAGTTTATAGCTCGCATCTTATTCTTACTTTCATTAATAACTTCTTGAGGAACTCCTTTGCTAATTAATAAATCAGGATGGTTTTCTTTACTTAATTTAATATATTTTTTTCTTATTAATTGAAGATCATCGTCAGGGTTACTTTCTAGGACTATATAGGGATTAAGTTTGTCAGATCCTTTTCTACTCTCTTTAATGCTATTAAACTGAACTTGAGTTAAACCGAATATTTTAGAGATATCTTCAATCATTACTAATTCTGATGAACTTACCTTCCCATCTGACTCAGCAATATAAAAAAGAATATTTATTACTTCTTCAAGAACATTTATATTTCCATGATAAAACTGAGCAATTTGTTTAGCATACGGCTCATATCCTGTACTTTCTTCTTTTGCTCTATTAAATATTTTGCCAACTTGATCTATTTCATTTTCTGGAATCTTTAATTTATCTTTGACTGCTATTAATTCTTCACGGCTTACTTGACCATCAGCTTTACTTAACTTTGCTGAAAGAACTATCAATGATAATGCAAAAATTCTCTGTGATTGTGCTGAGGCACTAAATCCAGGACCAGTTCTTGATCTTGAAATTTTTCCACCCAGTAAGGAACCTAAAAGCATTCCAAAAGGCCCTCCTAGTGAAAAACCTATCATTCCACCAATTAAACTTCCCCAGATAGACATATGATTAAATTTAAATATAATTTAATTCTAATATGTTCTCAACAACTATAGTTTTATTTATTTTATATTTAATATATCAATGGTCAGTAGCCTGGATAAAATACTATAATCGACTAGATAAAAGATTTGGAATGTCTGTGTGGAGATATAGCTATGATTATCACGTTGCTGGCAAGAGAGATATTTCTTTTTTGGATGATAAAAAATTTGTTTTGCTTAGAAGAAAAAGAAACAGAGCAGTTACATTTATGTATTTTATTTTCTTTCTTTCTTTTATAGTT
>CACOED010000040.1 GCA_902626245.1 uncultured Pelagibacteraceae bacterium
TAATATGCCAGGGTTTTACAGGAAAACATGGTACGTTTCACTCTGAACAAGCAATTAAGTATGGAACTAATTTAGTTGGAGGCGTAACACCCAAAAAGGGTGGTCAAATGCATCTATCAAAACCAGTTTTTAATTCAGTTAAAGAGGCAAAAGAGAAAACTGGCGCAAATGCCTCCATGATTTATGTTCCAGCTAAGTTTGCTGCCTCAGCTATTATAGAAGCTATAGAAGCATCTATTGAATTAATAGCATGTATTACCGAGGGAATACCAGTTTTAGACATGTTAAAAGTTAAAAAAAAATTAAGTAATTCTAATTCAAGACTAATTGGACCTAATTGCCCTGGAATTATTACTCCGGGAGAATGCAAAATTGGAATAATGCCAGGAAATATTCATAAAAAGGGTTCTGTTGGAATTGTATCTAGATCCGGAACCTTAACTTACGAAGCTGTTGCACAAACCACAGATAATGGACTGGGTCAATCAACTTGTATAGGAATTGGTGGTGATCCTATCAATGGGACAAACTTTATTGATTGTTTAGATTTATTTTTAAATGATGTAGAAACAAAATCTATATTAATTATAGGTGAAATAGGCGGAACAGCTGAGGAGGAAGCAGCAGAGTTTTTCAAAAATCATAAAATAAAAAAACCTATGGTTGGTTTTATAGCGGGAATTACAGCTCCACCAGGAAGAAGAATGGGTCATGCTGGAGCAATAATTTCTGGAGGAAAAGGTGGAGCAGAAAGTAAAATAAAAAAAATGGAAGATTGTGGCATAACGATTGCAAAATCGCCTGCAGAAATTGGTAAAACACTGCTAAATAAATTGTCTAATTGAAATATACTCTTTAAGTACTATACTAAATCAATAGATGTCATCATCAAAAAATTTAGATTATAAAAATACCTCATTTTTGTCTAAAAGTAATAATGCTTTTATTGAGCAAATGTATCTTAAATTTATTAATAGAGATACTGATCTGCCAGAAAGTTGGAGAAAATATTTTTTAGAAATTGGAGAAGAAGTTGACATAATTGCAAAAGAAATAAATGGACCTTCGTGGAATCCAATCAAGAAAAAAATTAATTTAGATATAATTCAAGAAAATATCGATAATAATCAAAATAACTTTACAAAAGGTAGTACTAAAAATTTAATTAATCAAAAACAACTATCAGAAGAAAACAGAAGATCAATTAGAGCAGTTTCTCTAATAAGATCTTACAGACAAAGAGGACATTTAATTGCAAATCTTGACCCACTTGAATTAAGAGATATTGAGTATTTAGATGAATTACATCCTGAAAGTTATGGATTTAGTAAAGAAGACTATAGCAAAAAAATTTATTTAGATGGAATAACAAATAAAAATTATTCAAATATTAGAGAAATTTTATCTTTTCTAAGAAAAACCTATTGTGGAAAAATTGGATACGAGTACATGCATATTTCTAATCCAACAGAAAGAAAGTGGTTTAGGGATCGAGTTGAAAAAGATGAAAATGCTCTACAATTCACAAAGAACGGTAAGGAAGCAATTTTAAATAAACTTATTCAAGCAGAGGGATTTGAAAAATTCTTACACACGAAATATGTTGGAACAAAGAGATTTGGCCTAGATGGGGCTGAAAGCTTAATTCCTGCTTTAGAGCAAATAATAAAAATTGGTGGCCAAAATAAAGTTAAAGAGGTCAAAATTGGAATGTCACATAGAGGAAGGCTGAATGTTTTGGCAAATGTTTTACAAAAATCTTATAAAAGAATATTTAATGAATTTGCTGGTGAAATTGATTCTTCTTCAGATGACGATAGTGCTGGTGATGTAAAATATCATTTAGGAGCCTCATCAGATAGAGTATTCGATGCTGACTCAGTCCACGTGAGTCTTACAGATAACCCGTCCCATTTGGAGGCAGTTAATCCAGTAGTTTTGGGGCAAACAAGAGCAAAGCAATTTTTTCATAACGATAAAGAGAGAAAAAAAGTAATCCCCATATTAATTCATGGTGATGCTTCATTCGCTGGTCAAGGAATTGTTGCTGAATGTTTTGCGATGTCTGGTTTACCTGGCCATAATACTGGAGGGACAATTCATTTTATAATTAATAATCAAATAGGATTTACAACAAGTCCAAGATTTGCTCGTTCATCACCCCATCCTTCTGATGTAGCAAAAATGGTAGACTCACCTATTATACACGCTAACGGAGATGATCCAGAGTCAGTTGTTTATGCAGCTAGAATAGCTATTGAGTTTAGACTTAAATTTAATAGAGACGTAGTTGTTGATTTGGTTTGTTATAGAAGATTTGGACATAATGAAGGAGATGAACCTTCATTTACTCAACCTTTAATGTATAAAAAAATTAAATCTCATTTATCTACAGTAAAAATATATGGTGAAAAATTAATTAATGAAAAAATTATTTCTTCTGAAGATTTTAATAATCATATTAAAAAATTTAAAGATCTTCTTGATGATCAATATAAAAATGCAAAAAATTATAAGCCTAAAATTGAATGGTTTGAGGGAACATGGTCGAGATACAAGCCAAGAAGAGGGCAAGATAAAAGAGGTGATACTGGTTACCAAACTAATAAACTTATAGAAATTTCAGATAAAATTCACTCACTTCCATCTGAATTAAATATTCATAAAACTATAGTGAAAATTTTTGAGGCTAGAAAAAAATCTATGCTTGAAGGTGATCAAATTGACTGGTCCACTGCAGAGGCTCTTGCTTTCGGCTCATTATTAGAAGAAGGATATCCAGTAAGACTTGTTGGACAAGACTCTGGAAGAGGAACTTTTAGCCAGAGGCATTCAGTTCTAAGAAATCAAGTTGATAATTCAAGATATATCCCTCTAAATAATATTTCATCAAAACAAAAAAAATTTGAAATAGTTGATAGCTTTTTATCTGAATTAGCTGTTTTAGGTTTTGAATATGGATATAGTTTAGTAGAACCTAATACACTAACTATTTGGGAAGCACAATTTGGTGACTTTGCTAATGGAGCTCAGGTTATCATTGATCAATTTATTTCTTCAGGAGAAAGAAAATGGTTGAGAGCTTCTGGTTTAGTATTATTATTACCACACGGGTTTGAAGGTCAAGGTCCAGAACATTCATCTGCAAGGCTAGAAAGATTTTTACAGTTATGTTCAAATGATAACATGCAGGTAATGAACTGTACTACACCTGCAAATTATTTTCATGCTTTAAGAAGACAAATGCATAGAGATTTTAGAAAGCCCTTAATTATGATGACTCCCAAATCTTTACTAAGAAATAAATATTGTGTTTCACAAATTGATGATTTTAGTAAAAAAAATTCCTTCCATAGAGTTTTGTGGGATCATGCAGTAGATCCAAAAACAAAAGGATTCATAAAATTAAAAAAAAATAATGAAATTAAAAAAGTAATTTTATGCTCAGGAAAAATATATTTTGACCTTTTATCAGCTAGGGAAAAACTAAAAAAAGATGATGTTATTTTATTTAGAATTGAACAACTTTATCCTTTTCCAGCAAAAAGCTTAGTTAAAGAAATTAAACCTTTCGCACAAAATGCCAAATTTTATTGGTGCCAGGAAGAGCCAAAAAATATGGGTGCTTGGTTATTAGTGAGAGATTATATACAATGGACATTAGATCATATTAAAGCTAAAAATAGACAGATTTCTTATATTGGGAGAAATCCTGATGCAACACCAGCTACTGGTTATGCAAAAAGGCACCTGGCTCAACAAAAAGAGATTATTGATTTGGTTTTTAATTGAAAATGACAGAAAAAATTTTAGTACCCATACTTGGAGAAAGCATTACTGAAGCGACGATCTCTAAATGGTTAAAAAATAAAGGTGATAATATTAATGCTGACGAAGCAATACTAGAATTAGAGACAGACAAGGTTAATCTTGAGGTTCCATCTCCTATTGATGGTGTGCTAACAGCAGTACATTTTAAAGAGGGTGATACAGTTGAAGTAGGTACCGTGCTTGGAGAAATTTCAAGTGGCTCAGAAAAAAATAAGAAATCAGATAACGCAAGTGAAAAAAAAGAGTCAAAAATAGAAAATGAAAATATAATTAATTTTAAAAAAGAAAAAAAACAAACGCCGAAAATTTTTGAAACCGAAGAAAAGGAAGAACCATTAATTTTAACCAAAGAAGAAGAGCCCTTAATTTTAACGAAAGAGTCAACAAATAATCAAACAACTACTCGGCAAAAAGTTTTATCACCTGCAGTAAGAAAAATTGTAGAAGAAAAAAATATTGATATTAGTTTTGTTAAAGGAACTGGTAAATCTGGACAAATTTTAAAAGGTGATCTAATTAATCTAATGGGCTCAATACCTCAACCATCTGAAAGAAAAATAAAATATGGTCAAGAAGAAAGAATTAAAATGAGCAGGCTAAGACAAACCATAGCAAAAAGATTAAAAGAAGCTCAAGAAAATGCTGCTATGTTAACCACATTTAATGAGGTTGATATGACAAACATTGTTGAAATGAGAAAAAATAACCAAGAAGATTTCCAAAAGAGATTTGGAATAAAACTTGGTTTTATGTCTTTTTTTGTTAAAGCTTGTGTACTTGGTTTAAAAGCTTTTCCAGCAATCAATGCTGAAATTGAAGATCAAGAAATTATATACAAAAATTACTACAATATAAGTTTTGCTGTTGGAACTGAAAAAGGTTTAGTTGTTCCAGTTCTTAAAAATGCCGATGAACTTTCATTTGCAGAAATAGAAAAAAATATTAAAATAATTTCTCAAAAAGCTAGAGATGGAAAACTAAATATTGAAGATTTACAAGGTGGAACATTTACAATAAGCAATGGAGGTGTATATGGTTCGATGCTTTCAACACCTATACTTAATCCACCACAATCAGGAGTACTTGGAATGCATAATATTGTTGAAAGGCCAATTGCTAGAAATGGAGAAATTGAAATTAGACCAGTAATGTATTTAGCACTATCTTATGATCATAGAATAATAGATGGAAAAGATTCAGTTTCTTTTTTAAAGTTATTAAAAGAAAATCTTGAAGATCCAAGGAAATTATTTTTAGACCTTTAGAATGTTAGAAAAATTTCAAGCAACTGTAATTGGAGGAGGTCCCGGAGGATATGTTTGTGCAATAAGACTAGCCCAATTAGGAATTAAGACTGCTTGCATCGAATCTAGAGGAACATTAGGAGGAACTTGTCTTAATATTGGTTGTATACCTTCAAAAAATCTACTTAATTTT
>CACOED010000041.1 GCA_902626245.1 uncultured Pelagibacteraceae bacterium
TTCTTCATTGCTAATTTTTTTATTTGATTTATTTCCAGGAAGTATCATATTTGGTTTTAAAATTATTCCTTCCAAATTAACCTTATGCTTGATCAGTTCTTCAAAACACTTTTTGATTACGTCTGAAGTTTTATTTAAACAATCTTCAGCTGTATGATTTCCATCCATTAATACTTCTGGTTCTACAATTGGAACCATTTGGTTTTCTTGAACTATATAAGAATACTTAGCCAATGCTTTAGCATTTTCATCAATTGATAACTTACTAGGATAATTTTTTGAAATAATATAAATACCTCTCCATTTAGTAAATCTTGCACCAAGTTTATAGTAATATTCCAATCTCTCTCCTAAGCCATCTAATCCTTCAGTTATTTTTTCGTCAGGCGAATTTGCAAGAGCTTTTGCTCCTGTGTCTACTTTTATTCCAGGTACAGTTCCTGATGATGAAATTAACTCTGGAATAGTCTTTTCTGAACTTGATTTTTGTTTTATAGTTTCATCATACAAAATAACACCACCTATACAAGTTTTCATGCTTTCAGATGAAAATAGCGTTTCTCTAAATAGTAATCTATTTTCTGGAGTTGACTCAATATTTACAGCACTAAGTCTCTTAGTCATTGTTCCAGTACTTTCATCCGCAGCAAGAATACCTTTTCCGTTAGATAAAATTTTCAATGCGATCGTATTTAATTCAGACATTTTTATTTAAAGCTTTTATAGCAGGTAGAGTTTTTCCTTCAAGATATTCTAAAAAAGCTCCACCAGCAGTTGAAACAAAAGTAAATGAGTCAAATTTTTTAAATTTATTAATTGCAGCGACTGTTTCACCACCTCCTGCTACGGAAAAAATTTTATCATTATTTGTTTTTTGAGATATCAATTCTAATATTTTTTTTGTTCCATTTTGGAAATTCGGATTTTCAAAATATCCTGCAGGACCATTCCATAGTATTGTTCTAGAACTATCTATAATTGTTTCAATAGATGATAGTGTTTTTGATCCAATATCTAATATCATTTCATTATCATTTATTTCATTTATTTTTTTTTCTGTTCCTTTTCCATTTAGACTAGTTGACACAACCGCATCCTTAGGAATAGTTATTTCACAATTATATTTTTTTGAGTTTTCTATTATTTCTTTAATTAAGGAGCCACATTCATTTTCACATATCGATCTTCCTATATTTGAACCAGTATGTTTAAGCATTGTATTACCCATTCCACCTACAATTATAATATTATTAAATTTTTTTATTAAATTATTTATAATTTTAATTTTTGTAGAAATTTTTGAACCTCCTATAATTAGAGAAACAGGCTTTTCAATTTCTGAAGTTATTTTTTTTAACGCATTAATCTCTTCTGTAATTTGTAGTCCAAAATATGAAGGAATATATCTAGTAATTCCTTCAACAGAGGCATGAGATCTGTGCGAACAAGAGAAAGCATCATTTACATATACATCTCCCAATGTAGATATTTTTTTTGAAAATTCACTATCATTTGTTTCTTCTCCTTCATTAAATCGAATATTTTCCAACATCAAAATTGATCCATTTGAAATTTTGTTTATTTCCAAAAGTGTATTCTCACTAATTACATCTTCACTAAAAAAGACATTTTTCTTCAATAAATGTGATAATTTTTCTGATATAGGTTTTAAAGACATTCCACTAACCACCTTACCTTTAGGCCTTCCAATGTGTGACAAAATTATAATTTTGGCTTCTTTTTTTAACAAAAGTTTTATAGTTGGTATTATTTTTTCAATTCTTGATGTTTCGGTTATTGCTCCATTTTTCATTGGTACATTTAAATCAACTCTCAATAAAACTTTTTTCCCCTTCAGATCTAAATTATTATTTGTAATGATGTTCATGAAAAAATTAGATTTTATCTATATATTCAGCTAAATCACACATTCTTGAAGCAAATCCCCATTCATTATCATACCATGCTGAAACTTTACCCATGTCATCTCCAACAACATTTGTCAAAGATAGGTCAACGATAGAAGAATTAGGGTTGTGATTAAAGTCAATTGACACAAGCTTTTCATCAGTTGCTAATAGCACATTTTTCAATTCATTTTTGGAAGCTTTTATAAAAGTGTCATTAATTTTTTTTATAGTTAGTTTGTTTTTTGAAATAAATACAAGATCTACCAATGAAACATTTGGTGTTGGTACTCTTATAGCCAAACCTTCAAGCTTTCCTTTTAATTCAGGAATAATTTCTCCGATAGCTTTTGAGGCTCCTGTAGATGTTGGCACCATAGACTGAGCAGCAGATCTTGCACGTCTTGGATCTTTGTGAGAGTTATCCAATAGTCTTTGGTCAGTTGTGTATGAATGAATAGTTGTCATAAAACCTTTTTCTATTTTAAATCCCTTATTTAATACATATGCGATTGGTGCTAGGCAATTAGTTGTGCAAGAAGCAGCAGAAATTACTAAATCTTTTTTGCTAATCGATTTGTGATTTACTCCATAAACGATAGTTTTGTCAGCATTTTTACATGGCGCAGAAACAATAATTTTCTTTGCACCATTTTTTATATGAGTATAAAGTTTTTCTTTTGAATTAAATTTTCCCGTACATTCTAAAACATAATCTACACCAAATTTCTTCCAATTAATTTCATTTAAATTTGAATGTTGTGAGAACGTAATTTTTTTACTGTTTAATTTTAAGTAGTTATCTCCATATTTTATTTCACAATTAAATTTCCCGTGAATAGAGTCATACTTTAATAATGAGGAGACAACTTCGGAGTTTGATCTGCTGTTAATGTGTTTAATTTCTACTTTTTTATTATTATTTTCAATTAATGATCTGACTATCATTCTTCCTATTCTACCCAAACCATTAATACCAATTTTTACTGTCATGTTTTATTATTTATCATTTCTTTAACTTTTTTTACTATATTTTTACTAGTTAAACCAAAGTGTTCATAAATCTCTTTATAGGGAGCGCTTTTTCCAAAGTGATCTATTCCAAAAGCTATTCCATTTTCACCTATATATTTTTTCCAATAATCAGTTGTAGATGCTTCGATTGAAATTTTATGCTTCGCTTCATTCATTATTTTAGATTTATAATCTTTTTTTTGCATATCAAATAATTCATGGCATGGCATAGATATAACTTTTGAATAGATCTTTTCTATGGCCAATTTTTGACTAACTTCAATTGCCAATTCTACTTCAGAGCCAGTAGCCAATATAGTTAAATCTATTTCACTTTTTGTTCTTGATACTTCATAGGCACCAGCCGAACATTTGTTTTCTTTTGTAAATTCTTTTCTTATAGGATTAACTTTTTGCCTGCTCACAGCAATTATACTTGGGCTGTCAATTTCTTCTAAAGCATGCTTCCAACATTCAATTGTCTCTGCAGTATCTGCTGGTCTAAAAACATTTAAATTTGGAATAGATCTCAGCCCAGCTAATTGTTCTATAGGCTGGTGAGTAGGTCCATCTTCCCCAAGGCCAATTGAGTCATGACTCATTACATAGATAATTTTTTGTTTCATTATTGCAGCTAATCTTATCGACGGTTTACAATAATCACTAAAAATCAAAAAAGTTCCTCCATATGGGATTAAACCACTATGTAATGCTAGACCATTCATTATTCCACACATTGCATGTTCTCTAACTCCATAATGAATATAATTTCCCTTAAAATTTTCCGGTTTAATTATTTGGTTATTTTTCGTTTTTGTATTATTTGAACCTGAGAGATCTGCTGAACCACCTATTATAATAGGAATATTTTTTACTAAGAAATTTAATATTTTTTCAGATGATTTTCTAGTTGCCATAACTTCATTTTCATTAATAATATTTTCTTTTTCTTTAAGAAAATCATCTCCCAATTTCAAACTGAACATTTCTAATCCATTTGATGTTCTATTTATTGGTTGGAATAATTTATATATTTTTTTAAGATTTCTTTTATTTTTTTTATTCCAATTTTTTTCTTCCTTAGTTCCTTTAATTCCAATTTTTTTCCACTCATCCAATATTACTTTCGGTATTTTAAATGGGGCATGGTTCCATTTTAATTTTTTTCTTATTAATTTTATTTCTTCTTCACCAAGAGGGCTACCGTGAGCTGAGGCTTTTCCTGATTTGTTAGGTGAGCCAAACCCAATAACAGTTTTACAAGATATGACAGTAGGTCTTTTTGCTTTCTGAGCTTTCTTAACTGCTTTATATATTTGCTTTTCATTATGGCCATTAATTAAAATATAATCCCATCCATAACTTTCAAATCTCTTTTTAAAATTATCTGATACAGCAAGACTAGTTGGTCCATCAATTGATATAGAATTATTATCAAACAACATTATTAAATTTTTTAATTTTAGGTGACCAGCCAGACTTAAAGCTTCATGACTTATACCTTCCATTAGACAACCATCGCCTGCTAAAACGTAAGTTTTGTGGTTTATAATTTTTTTACCAATTTTTTCTTTTAAAATTTCTTCTGCTATCGCCATTCCCACAGCATTTGCTATTCCTTGCCCCAAAGGTCCAGTAGTTGTTTCGATTCCAGAATTGGGAATATACTCTGGATGACCTGCACAAATTGAATTTAATTGTCTAAAATTTTTTATATCTTTTAAGGAAACACTTTTATAACCAGTTAAGTATAATAAAGAGTAAAGAAGCATTGATCCGTGTCCAGCAGATAAAACAAACCTATCTCTATTAAGCCAATTTGGATTTTTTGGATTAAATTTTAGAAAGTTTTTGAATAATATAGTTGCCACATCTGCCATACCCATTGGCATACCAGGATGTCCAGAGTTAGCTTTTTGAACGGCATCCATGGACAAAAACCTAATAGCGTTGGATAAATCTTTATTTTTTGCGTTCAAAAATATCCTTTATAGACTTGGGTGAATCAATTTATTATTATATTTATATATATATGAATTCTATGCGTGAAAAAGAAAAAAAACTTAATGAAGCCTTAGAAAAATTAAATTCAATAAATCCTCAAAATTTAAATTTTAAAGAAACTATTTCAAATTTAGAAAAGCAAAAAAATCAATTAGAAATTGAAAAAAAAGAACTTAAAGCAAATTATTTAGATCTTCAGCAAAACTACCAAAAATTAAAGTCAAAGATTGATGAATTAAACAACCAAAAAGAAGCT
>CACOED010000042.1 GCA_902626245.1 uncultured Pelagibacteraceae bacterium
TTTTGTATAAATCTAATTCCATATGGCCAGCTAAAGCATAAGCAATAACAAGTGGTGGTGATGCTAAATAATTTGCTTTTATGTGTGGAGATATACGACCTTCAAAATTTCTATTACCAGATAAAACTGATACTGCGTATATATTTTCTTTTTCAATTGCTTCTACTATATTATCTGGTAACGGGCCTGAATTTCCAATACATGTTGTGCATCCATAGCCAACTAAATTAAATCCTAATTCATCCAAGTATTTATTAAGACCGGCTTTTTCTAAATAATCTGTTACTACTTGTGATCCTGGCGCTAATGAAGTTTTTACCCAAGGTTTTGTTTTTAATCCTAACTCTACAGCTTTTTTTGCTAATAAACCTGCACCAATTAATACGTTTGGATTAGAGGTATTTGTACAAGATGTTATTGCAGCTATTAATATAGAGCCATCTTTAATTTCAAAATTAGTTCCTCTTACTTTTGAAATATGTTTTTTTTTACGTTCTGTAGTGCTTTCAAATACTTTTTTAAACTCTGATGATGCTTCATTTAACAAAACTTTATCTTGTGGTCTTTTAGGTCCAGATATTGTTGGAACAATTGAAGACATATCTAACGAAACCTTATCTGTAAACTCAATATTTTTACTAACCCACAATCCTTGCTCTTTTGCATATTTTTCAACAGTAGAAACTACATGTTCATTTCTTCCTGAAAATCTTAAATATTTTATAGTCTCATCATCAATTGGAAAAAAGCCGCAGGTAGCTCCATATTCTGGGGCCATATTTGCAATAGTTGCTCTATCGGCAAGTGTTAAATTTTTTAATCCATCTCCATAAAACTCTACAAACTTTCCAACAACACCTTTATCCCTTAAAATTTTTACAACTGTTAAAACTAAATCAGTAGCCGTAGTACCTTCGGGCATTTTATTTTTTACTTCGAAACCTACCACTTCAGGGATTAACATTGAAATTGGCTGACCAAGCATTCCAGCTTCAGCCTCTATTCCTCCAACTCCCCAACCAAGTACAGATAATCCATTTACCATTGTTGTGTGGCTATCTGTTCCAACTAAAGTATCAGGAAATAAATATTCATCTTCTTTATATTTTTCAGACCAAACAACTTTTGATAGATACTCTAAATTTACTTGATGACAGATGCCAGTACCTGGTGGAACAATTCTAAAATTATCAAAAGCTTGTTGTCCCCATTTCAAAAATGAATATCTTTCACCATTTCTTTTAAATTCTATATCAACATTTTTTTCAAATGAATCTGATTTTGCTGATTGATCGACTTGTACCGAATGATCTATTACTAAATCGACTGCAGACAATGGATTGATAGTATTTGGATCTTTATTTTTCTCTTTAACAGCTTCTCGCATTGCAGCCAAATCTGCTACTGCTGGTATTCCGGTATAATCCTGTAACAAAACTCTTGCAGGTCTATAGGCAATTTCAGTATTTGATTTTTTTTCTTTTAACCATTTTTGAATTGCTTCTATTTGATCTTTTGTAACTGACAAATCGTCTTCGTATCTAAGTAAATTTTCTAATAAAACTTTTAATGATTTTGGTAAATTTGAAATTCCAGATAAACCATTTTTTTCTGCCTCTAATAAGGAAAAATATTTATAACTCTTACCTCCTATATTCAGAGATTTTAGGCAATTATATGAATTTTTTTTTCCTGGTTTCATAGTTTATATATAAAACGTAATTATGCTCAAAAGAAGAAGGCACGACATAACATAATTAAAGTATTTAATAAATTTCTCATTTGTCGCAAATTTTCTTAAAAATTTACCTATAAAGGTCCATAATGTAATACTTGTTGATGAAAATAAAAGTGCAAGAACTATAACTTGAGTCGCATAATTAACATAATTTTCTCCAAGTTCCACATAAGTTGAAACCACAATTATTGCTACTGTAACACCTTTAGGATTTAAATATTGAAAGAGAAAAGTTTCAATAAATTTTACAGGATTTTCTTTTTTTATTTCATTTGATGTTGTTGAAATGGCAATTTTATATGCTAGGTAAATTAAAAATAATGTTCCAAGGTATTTCATTATAACTTGAATAATTGGGAATAATTTGAAGACATTAATTAATCCAATTGTTAAAAAAAGAACTAAAGATGTAAATCCCAAAGTGACACCAAGTATATGTGGAATAGTTTTGACTATTCCAAAATTGAATCCTGAATAAGATGCCACAACATTGTTTGGACCCGGGGTGTAAGCGGTAACAAACCAAAATAAAGCTATTGAAATTATTTCTGGGTGCATATTTTATGCAATAGGTAAACCATTTTCTGCTTTTTGAGATGGATGAACTAATATTACTCTTCCTTCTGTATCAATTGATCCTAAAATTAAAACTTGAGATTTTATCCCAGCAATGTTTTTTTCAGGGAAATTACAAACTGCTATAACTTGTTTTCCTTTTAAATTCTCTTCATTATAATAGTGTGTGATTTGTGCCGAAGATTGTTTAATACCTATTTCTTTTCCAAAGTCTACTTCTACAACCAATGAAGGTTTTCGGGCTTTTTCGTTTTTTTTTACAGATATAACGGTTCCTAATCTTATATCCACTTTATTAAAAATATCGTAGGTTATTTGTTCTTTCATTTTTTTAATATATAATTGATTATATTTATGAGTACAGAAAATAATAACAAAGAACTTTACAATAATTCAATAAAAATTTTATCAGATCTTATATCATTTAAAACAATTTCTGGTGAAGATAACAATTCTTTAATCAATTATTGTGATAATATTTTAAAAAAGTTAGGCGCAACCTCCTTTAAAACTTATGATGATGAAAAAAAAAGAGTAAATCTTTTTGCTACTTTAAAAGCAAAAAAACCTAATGGGAAAACTCCAATAATTCTATCAGGCCATACAGATGTGGTTCCTGTTTCAAAAGGTTGGTCTACAGATCCATTTAAAGCTACAATTAAAGAAGACAAACTTTATGGCAGAGGATCATGCGATATGAAAGGTTTTATTGCATGCACATTGGCCTTTGCACCAATTTTTTCAAAATCAAATTTAGATAGGGATATTAATTTTTCATTTACATTTGATGAAGAAACAGCATGTATAGGTGCGCCATTATTAATTAAAGAATTAAAAAAAAGAGGATTTAAAAAAGGAATATGTATTGTAGGTGAGCCTACAAATATGAAAATTATTGATGCTCACAAAGGTGCTTATGAATATACGACATTTTTTGAAGGTTTGGCAGGTCATAGCTCTCAACCACACAAGGGTGTTAGTGCGGTAGAATATGCTGCAAGATATATAAATAAACTTATAGAGTTAAGAGAAAAACTCAAAAACAGAGTTCCAAAAAATTCTATATTTGATCCTCCCTACTCCACTCTTTCAGTTGGAGGAATTTTTGGAGGAATTGCACATAATGTAATTTCTGATAAATGTCATGTTAAATGGGAAACAAGACCTGTAGTAAAAGATGATGCAATATTTTTAAATTCAGAACTGGATAAATATGTCAATGAAATATTATTGCCTGATATGAAAAAAGTTTTTCCTGGTTCAAAAATTTCTAAAGAAATAATTGGAGAAATAATAGGATTTGATAGAGATGAAAAATCTGAAGCATGTGAATTTGTTTCTAGTATAACAGGTGATAATTCTAGAGAAGTAGTTTCTTTCGGAACAGAAGCTGGTCTATTTCAAGAAATAGGTATAAGTACTGCTGTTTGTGGACCTGGATCAATAGATCAAGCACATAAAATTGATGAATTTATTAAATTAGAAGAAATTAATAAATGTTTAAATTTCTTAAATGGTGTTAAAGATAAATCAATACAAAATTAAATAATGCCAAAAAAATATCCAAGAGACATGATAGGCTTTGGTTCAAATGAACCAAAGGTAGTTTGGCCAAATAATGCTAGACTTGCTTTACAAATAGTTCTTAACTATGAAGAAGGTGGAGAAAAAAATGTTCTACATGGTGATAAACAATCAGAAACTTTTTTATCAGAAATTGTAGGTGCTCAAGCATTTAAAGATAGACATATGAATATGGAATCTATGTATGAATATGGATCAAGAAGAGGTTTCTGGAGACTTCATAAATTATTCCAAGAAAAAAATATACCTGTAACAATATTTGGAGTTGCTATGGCTTTAGAAAGAAACCCTGAAATATGCAAAGCATTAAAAAATGGTAACTATGAGATTGCCTGTCATGGTTTGAGATGGATCGATTATCAAAATATTAAAAAAAATATAGAAAAAAAACATATGAAACTAGCTATAAAAATTATGAAAAAAATATTTGGTGAAAGACCTTTGGGTTGGTACACGGGTAGATGCAGTCCAAATACTAGAGACTTAGTATTTGATGATGGCGGATTTTTATATGACAGTGATTCATATAGTGATGATTTGCCATACTGGGAGCACAAGAAGAACAAAAAACAGCTAATTATTCCCTATACTTTAGATAATAATGATATGAGATTTGCTACAAGCCAAGGGTTCAACAGTGGAGAACAATTTTACACTTACTTAAAGGATAGTTTTGATACTCTTTATGAAGAAGGTAAAAGTAATCCAAAAATGATGTCTGTTGGTTTACATTGTAGATTAATTGGAAGACCCGGAAGGTTTCAATCCTTAAAAAAATTTTTAGATTATGCTCAAAAATTTAACGACATATGGATTTGTAAAAGAATAGATATTGCAAAACACTGGATTAAAAACTACCCGAGTAAATAATTTATATGAAAAAAAATAATATAATATACTTAAATGGATTAATTGATTTAGCTCAGTCAAGATTGGGCTCTAAAATTGTTTATAAGACAGATGAATTTTTCGGTGCAGTTAAAAGAATAATTAATCCTTGGCCCCCTGTATTTAAAGAAGGAGTATTCGATAAACATGGTAAATGGATGGATGGATGGGAAACTAGAAGAAAGAGAACCAAAGGGTACGATTATCTTATTTTAAAGTTTGGAAAGCCTGGACTGATAAAAAAAGTTGATGTTGATACA
>CACOED010000043.1 GCA_902626245.1 uncultured Pelagibacteraceae bacterium
CTCATAATGGTAATTTAACGAATGCAATAACTCTCAGATCAAAATTAGTTAAGGATGGTGCAATATTTCATACTACATCAGATACAGAAACTATTGTTCAGTTAATTGCTAAATCAAAAAGAAGTGATACTATAGATAAAATTATTGATGCTTTGTTTCAAATACAAGGAGGCTATGCGTTAGTAATGCTTACTCAAAAAAATTTAATAGGTGTTAGAGACCCTTTCGGAATAAGACCATTAGTTATTGGAAAGTTAAAAAATTCATATGTATTATCTTCAGAAACATGTGCTTTAGATATAATAGGAGCTAAATATTTAAGAGAAGTTGAAAATGGAGAAATTGTTTTAATTCAAGATGATAAAATTAAAAGTATTAAACCATTTCCAGAACAAAAAATAAGACCATGTGTGTTTGAATATATATATTTTTCAAGGCCAGACAGTATTTTAAATGGAAAAACTGCATATGAATATCGAAAAAATTTAGGTATTGAACTTGCAAATGAAGATAATGTTGAAGGTGATATTGTTGTACCAGTACCTGACTCTGGTAATGCAGCCGCTTTAGGTTATAGCCAAAAAGCAGATATTGACTTTGAATTAGGTTTAATTAGAAATCATTATGTTGGTAGAACTTTTATTGAGCCTTCTCAAAAAATAAGGAGTCTTGGTGTTAAACTTAAATTAAATTCTAATAAAACTTCCATTAAAGATAAAAAAATAATTTTAGTTGATGACTCGTTGGTTAGAGGAACCACATGTTATAAAATTGTAAAAATGTTATATGATGCTGGAGCAAAAGAAGTACATGTGAGAATAGCAAGTCCAGAAATTAGATATCCCGACTTTTATGGGGTTGATACTCCTACAAAAAAAGAACTATTAGCAGCAAATAAAAGTAACGAAGAAATATGTAAATATATAGAAGCGAAAAGCTTAAAATATTTGTCAATCGATGGTCTATATAAAGCCATGGGTTTTGAAAATAGAAATAAAAATTATCCCCAGTTGACTGACCATTATTTTACTGGAGATTATCCAGTAAAGCCTATAGATAATTTAGGAGACGATAAAATAACTCAACTCTCATTATTGAGTACTGGGTCAAATAATTGACTATGAAAAAAGTAAGTTTTACAGAGATGAAACATGGAACAAAAGAAGATTATCTATTTTTAGATAAGCATGAGAAAAAATATGTTGGGGAAACAGCTGATAGAATAATTAAATTTATGTCAGGTTTAACAGAGACACTTGAAGGATATCAAGTTTCAAGATTAGAGCATTCACTTCAAAGCGCAACTAAAGCTTTTAAAAATGGTGAGAGTGAAGAGATGGTAGTTGCTGCCCTTCTCCATGATATCGGTGATGAATTAGCTCCAATGAATCATTCTGAATATGCTGCTGCTATTTTGAAGCCATATGTAAGTGAAAAAACTCATTGGATAGTAAAAATGCATGGTTTGTTTCAAACTTTTTATTATGTTCATCATCTTGGCGGAAACAGATACAAAAGGGAAGAATATAAAGATCATAAATACTTTCAAGCAACAGTAGATTTCTGTGAAAATTATGATCAAGGCTGTTTTGATCCTAATTATGAGTCATTGCCGCTGGAGCACTTTGCTCCAATGGTAAAAAGGATTTTTTCAAGAAAACCTTATTCTAATTAAGCTTTATTTTTATAATCTTTTATATGTTTTGGAATACGTTTATTTTTTCCAAACATATAATGATTTTCCATTTTTTCTCCATATCTACTTGCTGGTACTTTTAAACCAACTGCCTCGGCAGTCTCTCTTATTAACATTGGAGTTGCTCCACAACAAACTCCTAGATAATTTATTCCTAAGTTAAAAGCTTCTTTTGCAAATTGTCCTATTTCATATCTATTACATTGCATAGGGTCTAAAGCGGTTGGAAAAGTAGTTTCATGTGGAGAGTGAAAGCTACAACCATTATTATCTGGTAAATTGAAAAATGTAGGATGATCTTCAGTTGTTCTATAAGTAATAGGCAATCCAGCCATATGGCATTTTAATGCTTTTCTAATATCCTTTAAATAAGGAAGCATAGTTCCTGGCCCTCTATGACAATTCATTCCTACTACATCACCTCCTCTTTGTTCTAACTCTTTACAAGTATCAAGAATAGATACTCCATCCCTCATAATATTTTCTCCATATGGAGCAATTGTAATTACAGATGGAAGATTTGTTTCTTTCATTACTTTTAAAGCTGTATAAGCTTCCTCAGCATAATAAAAAGTTTCACCAATTAAAATGTCAGCATGTTCATCAACAGCCCATCCAACCATTTCTCTAAACATTTTTTCAACTTCTAATTGCGATTTTTTATCATTTTGACTCCAAATATTTGAGTTTGAAATATTCCCAGCCATTAAGTTTTGCTCTTCTCCCATAGGACTAGTTGCAACATTTTTTGCGATTTGTAGCGCAGCTCTATTAAGAGGCTCTAGCAAATCTTCTTTATCTATAACACGCATTTTTTCTCTATGTCCATTGTAAGTAAAAGCTTGAACAATATCTGATCCAGCGTGCTGAAAATCTCTATGCAAATTTAGTAAAGCTTCAGGATTTTCTAAAGAAACCATAGGAACAAATTCCCCAGAGGACATGTATCCTCTTTTTTCAATTTCAAAAAGAAATCCTTCTGCACAAATTACTGGGCCTTGATCTAATCTTTCAATTAAACCTCTTTTTTTATCTTTAATCATTTTCTTCTCCTTTTTAGTGCTTTGACATATGTCAGGTGCACAATTTGGTTAAATACCTAGTTTTTTTTTATTAAAGATAAAAAAAAACCACCTGATAAATAGGTGGCTCACAAGAAACATCTATTTAGCAGGTTTTTTATAGCGCCCGCAATTCGACCTAAATCAGCGCTTGTAAATAATTTATCATAAGCTAATCATTTTTCAATATAAATTATTATGATTCAAAAACTATCAAATCAACAAAAAGGTTCTCTTTTAGCATTTATTGGAGTTTTTCTAATTACTCCTGATTCATTATTAATCAGATTATCAAATATAGAAACATGGGGAATGTTATTCTATAGAGGAGCAATACCTTTTGTGGTTGTTTTAATTGGGACGTTAATTTTTTATAATAAAAATTTTTTGAAAAAACTTATTGGCATAGGTTATCCAGGGATATTTTATATTTTTAGTTTCTCTGCTTGCAATATTACTTTCATATTATCTATTCAAAATACTAATGTTGCCAATACTTTGGTAATGATCGCTTTGGCTCCTATGTTATCGGCTATTCTAGGAGCAATATTTTTAAAAGAAGCTCCGGATAAAAAAACCTGGTTTGCTATACTTATTACTTTTGCTGCTTGCGTTTATATATTCTATGATTCTCTTAACCTAGGCAATTTTTTAGGTGATTTTTTTGGTTTTATTACTGCATTTGGATTAGCTTGTAATGCTACATTGGCAAGATATGCTAAAAATAGAGATCTTGTTCCATCAGCAGTAATAGGTAAGCTAGTAGTTGCTATATTTGCTTTTTTCTTTGTAGAAAACTTTGCATTAATTGGAAATGATATGATTTTCATTCCTTTAATGTGTGTAATGTGTGTAGCTATACCGTTTGTTTTAGTGACAATAGCTCCAAGATTTATAACTGGTGCTGAAGTAAACCTTTTTTTTCTTCTTGAAACTATATTAGGTCCCATATGGGTTTGGATGGTAATTAAAGAACAACCTAGTTTAGAAACTATATTAGGTGGAGTAGTTATCATTTTAACAATCGCAATCCATTCTTTTTTAGCCTTAAAAAAAACATAAATCAGAACTAATTACTTGTAAATTTTTAACTAAGTAATAAGCAAGAAATTATATATATGCAGAAAGAAGTAACCAAATCATGGGCTTTATTTATTGGAATTGGAACAATCATGATTGCTCATGGTCTTCAAATGCAATTGATGGGTATTAGATCAGTTGTTGAAAATTTTAATGTTATTACAACAGGTATATTTATGTCAGGTTACTTTATGGGATACTTTTTAGGATCTAACACTACTCCAAAATTGGTACAAAAAGTTGGACACATAAGAGTGTTTGCAGCTTTTGCATCACTAGCTTCGTTAAGTGCATTGTTAGCAGCAGTTTATGTTAACCCTACAATGTGGACTTTAAGTAGATTTATAACAGGAATTAGTTTGGTAAGTTGTTACATAGTAACTGAAAGCTGGTTAAACGATAGAGCAACAAATAAAAATAGAGGACAATTATTATCAGCTTATATGATAATTCTTTATAGTGGGTTAGGTATAGGTATGCTTTTACTTAACATAAGTGATCCTAAAAATTATGAGCCATTTATTTTAGTTTCAGTATTATTATCTTTAGCATTAGTTCCGATTCTCTTAACAAAAAGATCTGCTCCTAAATTTAAAAAAATAGGAACAATAAGTGTAAAAGAATTATATGAGATTTCTCCATTAGGAACTGTAAGTTCTTTTTGTACAGGTTTAATACATTCGGCTTTTTTTTCTTTGATGGC
>CACOED010000044.1 GCA_902626245.1 uncultured Pelagibacteraceae bacterium
TTATGTATTTCTAATGTGACCAATTTATTTACAAATCCTTTTTCTCTCCATTTATTAAGTGCATCTAAACCAATAAAACTTCCTTTATTTGGATGTATAAACCTATCTAATCCACTTTCGTATGGAGAATATTCAATAGATAATTCAGTTCCAACCAATTTGTAAGATTTTTCTACTCTAAGACTGTTCATAGCTCTAATACCGTAAGGCTTTAAACCTAAATCAGTTCCAGCATCGATTAATTTATCAAAAATATGATTTTGGTATTCGATCGGATGATGTAATTCCCATCCTAATTCTCCAACGAAGTTTACTCTCATTGCATTAACTGGTGCTTGTCCAATATCTACCATTTTAGAACTTAACCATTTGAAATTTTCATTAGTAAAATCATCACTCGATACTCTTTGCATTAGATCTCTAGCTTTTGGTCCTGACACAACCAGTACGCCCATGCTATTAGTTAAATTTTCAAAAATTACAGATCCATCTTTTGGCATCCATTTATGTATCCAGTCATGGTCTAATCTTTGAAATGCCCCTGCTGAAACTAAGTAGAAACTATTTCCAGACTCTCTCATAATAGTAAATTCTGAATGAACTCCACCTTTGGTATTAAGAGCATGACATAGATTAATTCTTCCAGTTTTTTTTGGTAATTTATTTGCAACAAGCTTATCTAAAAATTCTTCTGCACCTGGACCTTTAATTCTACATTTTGCAAAAGCTGACATATCAAGTAATCCAACGTTTTCTTTAACATTTTTGCACTCTTTTTCTACAGCCTTAAACCAATTCGATCGTCTAAATGACCAATCGTCTTCTTGTTTCATGCCATCAGTTGCAAAAAAGTTTGGTCTTTCCCATCCAAATTTTTGACCAAATACAGCACCTAGGTTTTTCATTCTGTCGTAACATGGTGCAGTTCGTAAAGGTCTAGCTGCACCTCTTTCTTCATCTGGATAGTGAATTATAAAAACATTTCTGTAAGCTTCTTCATTCTTCTCTTTTAAATAAGCTTTTGAACAATAATCACCATATCTTCTTGGCTCAACTCCAAGCATATCAATTGTTGGCTCTCCATCAACAATCCATTCTGCTAATTGCCACCCAGCACCACCAGCCGCAGTAATGCCAAAACTATGTCCCTCATTTATCCAGAAATTTTTTAAACCCCATGCTGGACCAACAATTGGGTTTCCGTCAGGCGTGTAACATATGGCTCCATTATAAACTTTTTTAACTCCTACTTCACCAAACGCAGGAACTCTATGGATAGCTCCTTCAATGTGTGGTGCTAGTCTATCTAAATCTTCTTGAAACAATTCGTACTCTGAATCCTTTGATGGTCCATTTACATAACAACATGGCGCACCATCTTCATATGGTCCTAAAATTAATCCTCCAGCTTCTTCTCTCATATACCATCTGCTATCACTATCTCTCAACACTCCCATTTCTGGAAGTCCTTCTTTTTTTCTTTTTTGAATTTCTGGATGTGGCTCTGTTACGATGTATTGATGTTCAACTGGAATGACTGGTATATCTAAACCAACCATTTTTCCTGTTTGTCTTGCAAAATTTCCAGAACATGAAATTATATGTTCACATTCGATTGTTCCTTTATCAGTTTCAACAACCCAACCATCTTTAGTTTGTTTAATACCAACCACTGTTGTATTTCTATAAATTTCTGCACCTCTATTTCTTGCTCCTGTCGCTAATGATTGTGTTAAGTCTGCAGGCTGTATATAACCATCTTCTGGATGTTGTATAGCTCCAATTAAATCTGAAGTGTTACAAAGCGGCCAAATTTCCTTAACTTGATTAGGAGTTAAAAATTTAACATCAACACCAATTGTTTGAGCTACACCTGCATACTGATGATATTCATCCATTCTATCTTTTGTACTTGCTAATCTGATATTTGATACAACACTAAAACCAACATTTTTTCCGGTTTCTTCCTCTAAAGTTTTGTATAAATCAACTGCATATTTATGAAGTTGACCAACTGAGTAACTCATATTAAACAGTGGAAGTAAACCAGCGGCATGCCATGTTGATCCTGAAGTTAATTCTTTTCTTTCAACCAGTACAACATCTGACCAACCTTTTTTAGCTAAATGATATAGTGCGCTTACTCCGACAACCCCACCACCGATAACTACAACTTTAGTTTTAGATTTCATAAAAGCGATTTCTACTAAATATTTCTTATTACTTAAACAAAAATTTATCTTATATTGAGGAACCTAAAGACACAGGCTGTGAAACCGCTGTTGTTAACCAACAATCCTTCAAAGGTCCTTCTAAATTGAATTTCTCCACCATCCATCTGAATTTATAGTAGTTTTTTCCTTCACCTAAAATGGTCACTTCATAGGCAGCAAGAGAATCTGTTAATTTTACTTCAGTAATATTATGATCTATATGATTTAACAGCATTTTATAAGAATCTCCACTTAACATAGCTTTAAACTTCTCTAAAGGACCAGTAAATTTTTTATTATTTGGATGGGCAAACTCCCACGTTTGTTCTATTCCAGCATTTTTAAAAGGATCATCATTATTCTTAAGGCTTCTTAATTGAATTTTTACTACTTGATATGGCTCAATTCCATTATTAGGTTTAATCGTATCGGCCGGGGCTGTTACTATAAACATTATGGCAAAAACAAAAATCAGAACTAAGTAAACTAGACCATACAGAAAATATTTAAAATATTTTTTCATAAATTTATTGCTGTTCTTTTAACATCTTCTAAAAATTTTTTTCTTTTTTCTGCTGAGACAAATGGTACCGCAAAATATCTTTTATAAATTACATCAGTTATTCCACATATATTAAACACGCCTCTTCTCAACCTTTTTGTGGGCATATTTAAAAAAAAAGTCCTAATAGCAAATTGTGGAGAACCATAAGTGCAGAAGACAATTGCTTTTTTTCCTTTAAGATTCCCTATCGGATATCCATAGTTTCCAAATAACTTTTTAAATTTAAATGCCCAAGGTGGTGCTAAAACTTTGTCTATCCACCCCTCAACAATAGCTGGCATTCTAAAATTCCAAATTGGTGCAATCAAAACTATGATATCTGATTTCTCTATTCTTTTTTGATGATCAGTTACAACAAGATCTGGCTCTTCACCTGCAAAAACTGGATCGAACTTTTCCTTATATAAGTCAACAAAATCTACTTTATTACCATTTTCATTTGCTACTTTAATAAAAGTATCTCTTATTGCTGCATTAAACGATTTTTCATTGTAATGTCCATATACTAAAAAAATCTTTTTCATTTATTCCATATACTATTAAGTTTCTTCTCTCTTCCACATGCTTTTTTATATCTTAAATAATTCAGAAATTTTTTTCTGTAGTAATCTTGATGATAATTTTCTGCTCTGTAGAATTTATCAAATTTTATTACGTAAGTTACTACTTTTTTTTTAAATTTTTTCTCAATTTTTCTCTTACTTTTGTTTATTAGTTTTCTTTGTTCATCATCTTTAAAAAAAGCAACAGATCTATAACTGTATCCCTTATCACAAAACTGACCTACCGCATCAAAAGGATCAATATTTATCCAAAAATGATCTAATATTTTATCATAGCTTGTTATTTTTTTATCATAAATTATTTCTATAGTTTCGAAATGCCCAGTATTAGAGTAGGTAACTTCCTCATAGGTAGGATTTTCAGTTGAACCTCCGGAATATCCTGAAATAACTTTAGAAACCCCTTCAAACTTTTCAAAAGATTCCTCCATACACCAAAAGCATCCACCCGCAAAATATGCTTTTTCTAAATCAAGGGCAAATAGTGGTGTTTGAATTAATAAAATAAAAAATAAGATTTTTTTCACTATTTTTTTAGTACGGGAAATACTGGGTTAGATTTTTGAAATAATTTTTGGTATTCTTGTTTAATACATTTATTTTCTATGTATTTTATATTAGCTTCTTCAGAAATTTTTTTAGCCTCCTCATTTTGAATTCCATATTGTAACCATAAAGTTTTAGCTCCAAGTTTAATAGCTTCTTTTGCAAATCCAGTTGCTTCTTTTGATGGTCTAAATACATCAACTATATCAATTTTTTCAGAAATATTATCTAAACTCTCAACAACAGTTTCTCCGTTAATAACTTCTCCTTTTGCAAAAGGATTTACAGGTATTACTTTATACCCAAAATCTTGCATATACCTCATTACAACATTGGCTGGTTTTCTTTTTAGATT
>CACOED010000045.1 GCA_902626245.1 uncultured Pelagibacteraceae bacterium
AATCTATGGATATACTTTCTTCCCAGGCTAATTTGGCTGGATATAAAGCTGTATTAGAATCTTTTTCAATTTTTGAAAAAGCTATACCAATGATGATGACAGCCGCAGGAACTATTTCAGCAGCAAAAGTTTTAGTTGTAGGTGCTGGTGTCGCAGGACTACAAGCAATCGCTACGGCAAAAAGAATGGGGGCAATTGTTTTTGCAACTGATGTAAGGATTACCTCAAAAGAACAAGTTGAAAGCTTAGGAGGAAAATTTTTAACTGTAGAGGGATCTGAAAACCTAGAAACTGAGGGTGGTTATGCAAAAGAAGTTTCAGATGAATTTAAAAAAGAACAAGAAGAATTATTGACTGAGACTTTAAAAAAAATTGATATAGTTATATGCACCGCTTTAATACCAGGAAAAAAAGCCCCATTAATTATTACTGAAAATATGTTAAAAAACATGCAAGCTGGATCTGTAATTTATGATTTAGCAGCGGTTCAAGGTGGAAACGTTGCATTTACAGAAGTTGATAAAACTATTGAAAAAAATGGTGTGAAAATTATGGGTGAAAGAAATATTTTAAATAAATTACCTGCTTCATCTTCAAGCCTTTATGCGAAAAATGTATTTAATTTTGTTTCTAATTTATATGATAAGGAAAATAAAAAAATTAATATTAATTTTGAAGATGAAATTATTGCAAAAACAATAATAAAATAGTTTTATGGAAATAGACCCTTTTATATTTAGATTAAGTATATTTATACTTTCAATTTTTATAGGTTATTATGTAGTTTGGAGTGTTACACCATCGCTTCATACACCTCTAATGTCAGTGACAAATGCTATTTCTTCAGTAATTATTGTCGGAGCTATAATAGCTGCTTTAGCTGGAAAAACTGAAAATATTTTTGACACTGCAAACATATTTGGGTTTATGGCAATAATTTTAGCAGCTATAAATATTTTTGGTGGATTTTTAGTAACACAAAGAATGTTGGCGATGTACAAGAAAAAAAAGAAAGATAAAAAATGATTTCTGAAAATTTGCTAGCAGTATTTTATCTAATATCAGGAGTTTTGTTTATTTTAGCATTAAGAGGACTTTCATCTCCAGAAACATCTAGACAGGGTAATTTATTTGGAATTCTTGGAATGGCAATAGCCATTGGAGTTACAATTATTTCAGTAGGTAATTTTTCAACTGGATTTTTATATTTATTGGTTTTACTTCTTATTGGTGGATCAATAGGTGCATTTATCGCGTTTAAAATACCAATGACTGCTATGCCAGAACTGGTTGCTGGATTTCATAGTTTAGTTGGTCTTGCAGCTGTTTTTGTTGCAATCTCCGCTTTTTTAAATCCTGATGTATTTAATTTAGGTTCACCCGGAAGTATAAAAATTGCAAGCTTAATTGAAATGTCATTGGGAGCTGCAATCGGTGCAATAACTTTTACGGGATCTATTATAGCATTTTTAAAATTAAGGGGAATAATGTCAGGCTCACCTATAACTTTTTTTGGCCAACATTATTTAAATTTAGTATTAGGATTAATTTTAGTTGGTTTGGTTTTCTATCTTTGCAAAACCCAATCTGATATTTGGTTTTGGACAATAATTATAATTTCTTTTTTAGTGGGTGTTCTTCTTATAATTCCAATAGGCGGAGCAGATATGCCGGTGGTAATTTCGATGCTTAATTCATATTCTGGATGGGCTGCTGCAGGAATTGGTTTTACTTTAGAAAACACTGCTTTAATAATAACAGGAGCATTAGTTGGATCCTCGGGAGCAATTTTATCTTACATTATGTGCAAAGGAATGAACCGTTCATTTTTTAATGTAATTCTTGGAGGCTGGGGCGCAACAGATCAATCTTCTTCAAATCAATCCAAGGAGCAAAAACCTGTAAAAAGTGGTAATGCAGATGATGCAGCATTTTTAATGAAAAATGCATCTTCAGTCATAATTGTTCCTGGTTATGGCATGGCAGTTGCCCAAGCTCAACATGCATTAAGGGAAATGGTTGATGCTCTAAAGAAAAATGGTGTGAAAGTTACTTATGCAATCCATCCCGTAGCAGGTAGAATGCCAGGTCATATGAATGTATTATTAGCAGAAGCAAATGTTTCTTATGATGAAGTGTTTGAATTAGAGGAGATAAATAATGACTTTGCTAATTGTGATGTAGCTTATGTTATAGGAGCAAACGATGTAACAAACCCAGTTGCAAAAACAGATCCGCAGAGCCCAATTTATGGGATGCCTATATTAGATGTAGAAAAGTCAAAGTCTGTTTTATTTGTAAAAAGAAGTTTATCACCTGGGTATGCTGGAATTGACAATGATTTGTTTTATCGTGATAATACTCTAATGTTATTTGCTGATGCAAAAAAAATGACCGAAGATATAATTAAAAGCTTGTAATTAATGACAAAAATATTCTGTGATATAGCAGATATAAATACAATAAAAAATTTTACTAGAAAAAAAGTTGTAAAAGGTTTTACTACAAATCCTTCTTTAATGCGTAAAGCAGGAGCAAAAAATTATACTGAATATTGTAAAAGAATTTTGAAGGTTACAAAAAAACCTATATCTTTTGAAGTTTTTGCTGATGAAAATGAAAAAATTATAAAACAAGCGAATAAGATAAAAAAATGGGGAAAACAAATATACGTGAAAGTTCCAGTAGTTAATTCTAGAGGCTATTTTTTAGGTAAAGCAATTAAACAACTTAATAAAGATAAAATAAAATTAAATATAACCGCAGTCTATACTCATAAACAAACATTAAAAATTCTTAAGTGCATCGATAAGAAGACAAAAGTTATTATATCAATTTTTGCCGGTCGAATGGCTGATACTGGAAAAGATCCAGTACTTCAAATTACAAAAAGCATTAATTCTGCCAAAAAATATAAAAATGTTCAAATTTTATGGGCTAGTGTAAGAGAACCATATAATTATTTGCAAGCAAAAAAATTAGGATGCCATGTAATAACAGTTCCACCAAATATAATTGAAAAAATAGAAAAATTTGGAAAATCTTTTAATTCATTGACAAAAGATACAGTTAAAACATTTTTAATCGATAGTAAAAAATCAAAATTTAAAATCTAATTATTTATAAATTTGAACATTATAAAATAAATTTAAATCCGGTGATTTAATTTTTAAAGGATAAAATTGCTCCTCTATTGAGTCTTTATAGTGATATCTAATAATGGAAATTAAATTAAATATAGAATTCACATGTTCAGTTGCATTTATATATTCATATTCTTCACCAGTAATATTATATGTTTTTTTGATTGAAAAAAGTCTTATAAATAATCTTCCAAGCCTCCATGCTATCCCCGGATCAGTTGGTAATGAAATTGATAATACACCTCCTTTTTTTAATTTACTCATCATTTCAATTATAAATTCTTCAGGAGATAAAATATGTTCTAGGCAATGAGAAATAATTATTCTATCAAAATATTCATCTTCATAAGGTAGTTTTTTTCCGTCATATTTTTTAAATTTTATTTTATTATTTAAATTTTTATCAAATATTTCAGATGCATAGTCTGATGTTTCAGCAATATGATATTCATTGAATGAATGAGTTAAATATTTCAAATGAGGTGCGCTACCAGCTCCTATTTCTAAAATTTTGTCATAGCTATTTTTTTTTTTAAAATTTTCTAATTTTTTATGGCAATAATTCATTAAAACACCCAATAATCCGGTATAGAGATGTGAATTATACTTTTTATCTAGGTTTCTAAATATTTCTTTTTTGTACATATAAGTTAAAATGCAAAATAAGCAGATTTAAATTTTTTTCAATATAAATGACTCAAAAAATTGATATCCAATTAATTATAATTAGTATTTTTTTTAGTATAATATTAACGATTTCTTTTCTAGGTTTTTCCAATGCAGGATTTACTGATACTGAATGGTTCAGTTCATATGACTTAAAAAGTGATTACTTAGCTTTAAAATT
>CACOED010000046.1 GCA_902626245.1 uncultured Pelagibacteraceae bacterium
GTAAATAGTATAAAACTATTAAATGAAGTAGGTTTCAAATTTATTCAGGCACATGAAATTGCTTTTCCAAAAAAAATAAATTTTTTTGAAGCTAAAAATTGCAAAAAGATCGCTGATATTGATATTTCAAATTTTAATTATAAAAATAATCATTATACAACCTTGAAGAGATCAACATTGTTTAACTTCTTGTTAGGAAATATTCCAGAAAATAATATTATTCATAATTGTGAATTAAAAAATATAAATTTTGAGGATAAAATAACTTTGTTGTTTTCAAATAATCATGTAGAAAAATTTGATTATTTATTAATATCAGATGGTGTTTTTTCGAAGAGTAAATCTTTAATTTTAAAAAAAAAAACTAATCCTAAGTATTTTAACTCTATTGCATTAAGAGGAAGTATTAAGGACATTAAAACCTTAGATATTTCAATATATTTAGGCTCTAATTTTCATTTTGTTATATATCCAGTTAACCAAAATAAAGAGTTTAATTTTATATCAATATTAAGGAGAAGTTTAAATAAAGACGAATTATACGATAAAAATTATTTTGAAAATCAAGACTTTTTAAAGTCACTTGTCAATGAAATATCTTCAAAAACATCATTTAATTTAAATAATAAATTAAAAAATATTAAATCGTTTCCGGTATTTGTTAGTAATAAATTTGAAAAACCAAAAGAAAAAAATATATTTCTAGTAGGTGATGCATTGTATGCATTCCCACCTTCGTTTGCCCAAGGAGCATCCCAGTCAATAGAATCGTCCAAGGAAGTTTATGAAGAAATTGAAAACAAAACATGTAATTATTACCAGAAAAGACAGAAAAAAATAAAATCAGTGTACTTCAGATCGATTATTAATTATTTTACTTTTCATTTATCAAATCCACTGACAATTATATTTAGAAATATTATTATAAAATATTTAGTTAAAAATAAAAAATTTTTAGAAAATTATTTAGGAAAAATTTATAAAAATTAGTTTTTAGGTCTTAACCTTTCCCTCAATTCATCTATGGGTTTAAGAGTTTTACCTGATTTATAATGCCAAAAAGTCCATCCATTACAACTTTCTGCACCAAGAATTTTTGCAGCTACTTTATGAATAGATCCCTCAGATTTTTGATATTTTATACTTCCATCAATCATTATTTTAGCATTTATTTTTTTCTTTTGATCATAAATTTCTGTACCAGGTTTAATTACACCTAGTTCTACTAATGATCCAAAAGGAATTCTTGGTTTAGACCTATTATTTTGTATTGTATCCAAATATTCATCTTTAATAATTTTAGAGTTTTTTATTCTTTTTGTTGCTGCCTCAAAATATAATTTATCTTTTTCAATTCCACAAAAATTTCTACCTAGTTTTTTTGCTACCACCGCTGTAGTTCCAGATCCTAAAAAAGGATCTAAAATAAAATCATTTTTATTAGTTGAGGCCAATATAATTCTGTGAAGTAGTGACTCAGGTTTTTGAGTAGAATGAACTTTTTGACCTTTTTGTTTTAATCTTTCATTCCCATTACAAATTGGTAAATTCCAAGTTGATCTCATTTGTAAATCATCGTTAAAACACTTTAATGATTGATAGTTAAAAATATATTTTGAATTTTTATCTTTAGAAGCCCATATCAATGTTTCATGAGCATTGGTGAATCTTGTACCTCTAAAATTCGGCATTGGATTATTTTTGTTCCAAATTACATCATTTAAAATCCAAAAACCTAAATCTTGTATTTTTGAACCAACTCTAAAAATATTATGATAGCTTCCAATTACCCAAATAGTTCCATTTTTTTTTAATAATCTTTTACACTCTAAAAGCCACTTGATAGTAAAATCATCATAAGTTTTAAAACTTTCAAATTGATCCCATTTGTCACTTACAGCATTTACCTTTGATCTATCTGGTCTAAATAATTTATTTCTTAATTGTAAATTATATGGAGGGTCTGCAAAAATTAAATTAAATGTCTCACTAGGAATTTTTTTTAATTCTTTAAGACTATCACCATTTATAATTTTGTTTTTTTAAAGCTGAACTAATCATTTTGTAAAAAACAATTAGACTCCAGCCAAGAGTCTTCGTCAACCTACGATTGTATTAATTTGAGTCCAATTGTGATCTATTTTATTTCAGACTCAATATATTGTGTATTGGTTTAAATGTTTTACGGTGGTGTCTAGTTATTCCAAATTTTTTAATTGCCGATAAATGATCTTTGGTTCCATAACCCGCATTTTTATTCCAAGAATATTTAATATATTTTTTTGACATTTTTGTAATTAAACGATCTCTTGAAACTTTAGCAATTATTGATGCAGCAGATATCTCGGCTATTTTTTCATCTCCTTTGACCACATACTTTAAATTATAATTTTTCATTTTTGGAATTTTATTTCCATCAATCAATACACAAGAAGGTTTTTTATTTAATTTTTTTATTGCTCTTTTCATAGCTAGCAAAGTTGCATTTAAAATATTAAATTTTTCAATTTCTTTCAAGGAGGCGGAACCAACTGACCAAAAAGAATTTTTTTTTATATACTTTTCTAAAAGTTCACGATTGATTTTTGTTAACTTCTTTGAATCTTTAAATTTTTTTTTATCTACTTTTTTTTTTAAAATTACTGCTGCTGCAAATACTGGACCAACTAGACTACCTCTCCCCACCTCATCAACTCCAGCTATAATAATTTTCATTTCAAATTATTAGTTTAAGTTCATTAATTTTTTTTTTAATTTCTTTTAAATCAGCCCATGAATATTTTTTCTGATCGGCTTGTCTAAGCAAGTATGCTGGGTGAAAAGTTATCATTGTAAGATAAGTTTTATTATTAATAATTAGTTCTTTCCATACACCTCTTTCTTTAGATATTTTAATTTTAGATCCAAACAAAGCTTCCATTGCTGTACTACCCATTAATATTAAAATCCTTGGATTAATAATTGTTATATGTTCTCTTAAAAATTCAGAGTATCTATTTATTTCAGCTAGTTCTGGTTTTCTATTTTTAGGAGGTCTATAATTAACAACATTTGTAATGTATACATTTTGTCTTTTGAGATTTATTGCAGCGAGCATTTTGTTCAGGAGTTGACCAGCGTCACCTACAAAAGGTTTTCCAACCTCATCTTCTTTTTGACCAGGTCCTTCCCCAATTATCATTAGCGGACTTTTATAGTCACCATCATTAAATACAATTTGTGTTGCATTTTTTTTTAGATTACAATTATTGATATTGATAATTTTTTTTTTGAGATCGTTTAATCTAGAAATAACATTTTCAATTGTAGGTTTATTTTTTAATCTATTTATAGGTTTGCTATCAAAAATATAATCAATTCCAAAAGAATTTATTAACTCTTGGTCTATAATGTCATTTTGATTTTTTTCTCTTTCAATCATAGAATAAAAAAGTGATAAAAATATTAAAATTAAACTTATTTATTGTTTTTTTTATATATCAAACTTTTGCATTTTCTAAAACTACAGATGAGATGGATTTCAACCCGAAGTATGTATCAAGCTATCTCTCTGCAATAATTGCAGAGAATAATTATAATAGCGAAGATTCTATAAAGTACTTTAATTCATCAAAAATTTTAATTGATAAACATGAAGATTATTTAAAAAAATATATAATAAATCTTGTAGCAAATGGGGAAGTTAATAAATCTATTAGTACCATTAAGCAAAATAGGAGTAAAAATAATTCAAATTTTTTTGAGGCATACTTACTACTTTTAATTGATAATTTTAAAAAGAATCAATTTAACAAAAATATTGAATTATTAAATGAACTTGAAAAATACAGTAGTTACGGGAATTATGAATATATAATCTATGATGTATTAAAGAGTTACAATAATTTATTTTTGACTAAAAAAATAAATTTAAATGAAAAAAAGTTTGGTAAATTAT
>CACOED010000047.1 GCA_902626245.1 uncultured Pelagibacteraceae bacterium
TTGGTCGGATTTGTATCTCAACTTGTTATTTTACCTATAGTTGCTTTTATATTAATAAAAATTTTAGGAACATCACCAGAAATCGCTTTAGGTGTAATGATAATTGCAGCCGCACCTGGCGGAATCACATCAAATGTTTTAACAAAATTTGCAAATGGAGATGTGGCGTTATCAGTTTCTTTAACAGCAGTCATAAGCATCATTAGTATCATTACAGTTCCGTTAATTGTTTTTACTTCAGCGAATCTAATAGGTGTTAACTTTGAAGATGAAAGTATTAATATGACGGGAACAGCATTAAAAATGGCATTGGTGGTAGCAGTTCCAGTAATTTTGGGAATGATAATTAGAAAATTTGCAGACAATTTTATAAGCTCAAAAACTTCTATTATTGATAAAATTACAGGTATATTATTTTTAATTGTTTTCATTGCAATTTGGATTGAGGAAAAAGATAATATTTTTGATTACCTAGCTAAAGCGGGCCTAGTAGTATTAACTTTAAATATAGTAATGATGGCAATTGCATATTTTATAGCAAAAACTTTTGCTACAGGAATGGATCAAATAAAATGTATTTCACTTGAATGTGGTCTTCAAAATGGAACCTTGGCAGTTTTTGTTGCTACTGAAATTTCTAATGAAATTATTTATATGATACCGACAGCTGCATATGCTTTAATAATGTATATAACTGGATTTATATTTATTTATTTTTTAAGAAAAAAAGTTTAATTATTCCAAAAAGGACATTTGCTTTCTGCAAGAAGATATTTTTTTAAATTTTCATTTAATTTAAGAGTTGTAATTGACATTCCAGCCATTTCCATAGAAGTAGCATATCTTCCTACATAAGTTTTAATATTTTTTATTTTTGAATTTGATAAGTTTTCATTAACTCTTTTAGATATAATATATAATTCTTCAAGAGGTGTAGCTCCCAAACTATTTATCATTACCGCAATATTATCATTAGCAATTAATTTAGAGTCATCAATAATTCTTTTATACAAATCATCAACTAAATCATTAGCAGGTCTTAATTTTTCTCTTTTGATTCCAGGCTCTCCATGAATACCCATGCCTATTTCAATTTCATCTTCACTAATTTTAAAAGTAGGTTTTCCTGCTTCAGGTAAAATACAAGGTGAGACGGCAACACCGAGCGTTCTAATATTATTATTAGTTTCATTAGCAGCTTTAAAAACATCTTCAAGAGATGCTCCAGTTTCTGCAATTGCGCCTGCAACTTTAAATACAAATATCATTCCTGCAATTCCTCTTCGTTTTTCTTTTTCTGTTTCGCTTGCACTTGCAATATCATCTGCAACAATTACTTTTTTAGTTTTAATTCCTTCCGCTTCAACCATTTCGCAAGCCATTTCAAAATTCATTACATCTCCACCATAATTTCCAATTACACATAAAACCCCATTACCATTATCTGCATTTTTTATAGCTGAAACCATTTGATCTACAGATGGAGAAGCGAATACAGATCCAATAGCACAGGCATCTAAAAATCCTTTACCAATATATCCTGTAAATACAGGTAAATGTCCTGATCCACCACCTGCTACTATTCCAACTTTATTTGAAGCCTTTTTTGCTCTTGTAACTACTCTGTTATTATCTTCAGCCAAAGCATAAATATCCGGATGAGATTTAATTAATCCATCAATTGACTCTTGAACAAAATCCGATGGTTTGTTAATAATTTTTTTCATTATTTATATTACAATACATTAATATTTTATTACAATTCAATTACTATACAATGTTAACACATATGAATAATAAAATATTTGAATGGGCCGGGGTTATCACAGCAATATTATACTCATTATTTGTAGCACTAAATATTGGAATAGAGTTTTTTGGTTTTTGTTTATTACTATTGTCTGCAATTCTAATTGGAATTTGGGCTTATAGAGGAAATCATAAAGGTATATTATTATTACAATTTTTTTATGCTAGTGCGGGTGTAATTGGAATGATTAGATGGTTCTAACAACTAAAATTTTAAAATGATAAAATCTTTTAAAGCGGAGATTTCAGAAGAAACTCTTCAGAATATATATTCCAATGTTAAAAATTATCAATGGCATGAGATGCCTGATGATGGTGGCTGGGATTACGGAACAAATTTAGATTACATGAAAGAATTTGCTGATTATTGGGTTAATAAATTTAATTGGAGAAAAACAGAGAAAAAAATAAATAAATTTAATAATTTTAAATCTAATATAGATGGAATTGATATTCATTTTATTCATGAAAAAGGAAGTGGATCTAATCCAAAGCCACTACTGTTAAATCATGGTTGGCCAGGATCGATAGTAGAATTTTTACATATTATCGATCAACTAGCCCACCCTGAAAAGCATGGAGGAAAGGAAGATGATGGTTTTGATATCATTGTTCCATCTTTACCAGGTTATGGATTTTCAGGACGACCTTCAAGACCAATTGGTCCAAGAAAAATGGCTGCAATACTTAATTCATTGATGACAAATGTTCTTGGTTATAAAAAATATATTTCACAAGGAGGTGATTTTGGAGGAACGATATGCACTTGGCTGGCATATGATTTTCCAGAAAGTTTATTAGGAATACATATTAATATTTTAATTACTCGTCATCCAGATGGACCACAAACACCAGAAGAAAAAGAGTGGCAAGAAAGATTTAAAATAGAGCAAAGAATTGAAGATGGTTATAGAACTCAACAGGCTACAAAACCACAAACATTAAGTTATGCAATGATGGATAGTCCTGTAGGTGTAGCTGCTTGGATAATTGAAAAAATGCGAGGATGGTCAGATATAAAAAATGGAGATATTGAAAGTGTTTATTCAAAAGATATATTGTTATCGAACATCATGGTTTATTTAGTTACAAAAACATTTAATACTGCCTCTTGGATTTATTATGGCAGAAGAGAAGAGGGTGGAAGAGCACTTCCTAAAGATCACCTTCCATTAAAAGTACCTACTGCTATAGCAAAATTTCCGAAAGAATATTTAGAATGGGCTCCAAGATCCTACGTTGAAAGAATATACAATGTTAAGCAATGGACAGATATGCCTGCTGGAGGTCATTTTGCAGCTTTAGAACAGCCAGATTTGTTAATTAAAGACATAAGAAAATTCGGAAAGACTTTATGAATATAGAAGAGTTTATTAAAAAATCACCTAAAGCTGAATTACACTTACATATTGAAGGAACACTAGAACCCGAACTTATGTTTTTGTTAGCAAAAAGAAACAACATAGAAATTCCTTTTAAAAATGTAGATGATGTAAAAAAAGCATACAATTTTAATAATTTAGATGCTTTTTTAAAAATTTATTATGAAGGAGCTAAAGTACTAATAAAAGAGGAAGATTTTTTTGATCTTACATGGGCTTATATATTAAAATGTAAAGAAGATAATATAGTACATACCGAAATATTCTTTGATCCACAAACCCATACTGATAGAGGAGTTGATTTTGATATTGTTATCAATGGAATTTTTAAAGCTTTAAAAAAAGCTGAGAAAGAGTTTGGTTTAAGTTTTAAAATAATAATGTGCTTTTTAAGACACTTAAGTGAAGATGAGTGTTTTAAAATTTTAGATAAAGCACTAGCTCACAAAGATAAAATTTATGGAGTTGGTTTAGACTCATCTGAGAAAGGCAATCCTCCTAAAAAATTTGAAAAATTATTCAAAAAAGCATTGGAAAATGAATTTATTACAGTTGCTCATGCTGGCGAAGAAGGGCCACCAGAATATATTTGGGAATCCTTAAATCTTTTAAATGTTCATAGAATTGATCATGGAGTGCAATGTCTAAAAGATGAAAAATTGGTTGAGATATTATCAAAAAGCCAAATTCCTTTAACCGTATGTCCACTTTCAAATATAAAATTG
>CACOED010000048.1 GCA_902626245.1 uncultured Pelagibacteraceae bacterium
ATTAAGAGTTTATGATGGAGGAATATTTAAACTAGAAGAACATACAGAAAGACTTTTTTATTCAGCAAAAAGAATGGATATTAAAATTCCTTATTCAGAAGATGAAATAAATAAAGCTACTAAAAAAATAGTTTCTGTTCAAAATGTAAAAAATGGATATGTTAGGCCATTTGCTTGGAGAGGAAGTGAGATGATGGCTGTGTCAGCGCAAAAAACTAAAATACATGTTGCAATTACAACATGGGAATGGGGAACATATTTTGATCCAAAATTAAAATCGGAAGGTATCAAACTCAATATTTCAAAATGGAGAAGGCCTGCTCCCAATACTATACCTTGGGATACTAAAGCTTCAGGATTATATATGATTTGTACTCTTTCAAAGCATGAAGCAGAAAGAGAAGGTTATACAGATTCATTAATGCTTGATCACGAAGGAAATATAGCCGAGGCAACAGGAGCTAATATTTTTTTTAAAGATAAAAATGGAGAATTACATACTCCAATACCTGACAGTTTTTTGGATGGAATAACAAGAAGAACAGTAATTGAAATTGCTAAATCTAAAAATATTAAAGTTAATGAAAGAAAAATTTCACCAAAAGAACTCCCAAATTTTGTTGGATGTTTTTTAACAGGTACTGCAGCGGAAGTAACCCCAGTTTCAAAAATTCTTGAACAAAATTTTAAAGTTTGTAATTTAATTTTAGACCTATCTTCTAACTATGAAAAATTAGTCAGAAAAAAGAAAGCAGCTTAATTTTTTTCGTCTTCGGATATAGCATGATCTATACCTTTTCTTAAATATTCATAACCAGTGTAAAGAGTTAAAAATGCAGATAGCCAAAGTAAAATTATTCCTATGGTTTGTGCATTATAATCTTGAAAGTTAATTATCTTATTCCCAGTTTCACCAGTTAACAAAACTGAAATTGCAATCATTTGTAAAAAAGTTTTAGCTTTAGCTAAACTTGACACAGGTAGATTAATTTTGCCTTTTGCCAAAAATTCTCTTAGCCCAGAAATTAATATTTCTCTAGTTAAAATTATTATAGCAGCAATTACTTCATAATTTTTTATTGTACCATCCATTACTAATAAAATTAAAGCTGTTGCTACTATAATTTTGTCTGCTATTGGATCTAATAATTCTCCCAATTTGGATTCTTCTTTATACATTCTTGCTAATAAACCATCTAAAAAATCAGTAAAAGAAGCCAAAACAAATAATGCAAAAGGTATTACATCTCCATAGAAACCTGGCAAAAAATAAGTAAAAACAAATATAGGAACGATTATAATTCTACCTATCGTTAAATAATTTGGAATTTTCATTCGTGGAAAAAATTATATATTTTTTTTGCAACTTTTTCTTCAACTCCTTCTACTATTTTTATTTCTTCAAGGCTCGCAGATTCTATAGATTTAGCAGACCCAAAATGATTTAATAAAGCCCTTTTTCTTACAGAACCAATACCCTGTATTTGATCTAAAAGAGATTTTGTTAAACCCTTTTTTCTTTTTGCTCTATGGGCACTTATAGCAAATCTATGTGCTTCGTCTCTTATTCTCTGTAAAAAAAATAACAAGGGATCATTTTTAGAAAATTTAAATTCTCTTCCGTCATGAAAAAAGGTTTCATTGCCACTATTTCTATATTTGCCTTTTGCGATTGCTATGACTGGAATTTCATTTAAACCTAAATCATTCATAGTTTTCCTTGCAGAAGAATACTGTCCCTTACCACCATCAATCAATACAAGATCTGGAAAAGTTAAATAATTTCCTTTTTCCCGTATTGCTCTTTTAAATCTTCTATCCAATACTTCTTTAATCATACCGTAATCATCTTGTTTAAATTGCTCTATCTTGATATTAAACTTTCTATATCTTTTTTTAATAAACCCTTCCTCACCATAAGTTATTAAAGCTCCAACACTATCCGTGCCTTGGATATGGCTATTATCATAAACCTCAACTACACTTATGCTATTTTCTAATTTAAATTTTTTTCCAATCTCATCTAAAAGAGTTCTATTATTTTGACTTTCATATAGCTTTCTATTTAGACTATTTTTTGCATTTTTGATCGCAAGTTTTACTACTTTTAATTTAGAGCCTTTTTTTGCGGTTGCGATATTTATTTGTTTTCCTTCTTTTTTTGATAAAGTTTTTTCAATCAATTTTCTTTCTTTAATATCCTCGCTTAAAATTATCGATCTTGGTACTGCTTTATTTTCGTAAAATTGTGATACAAAAGAATTTATTATTTCCTTTAAACTTTCATCTGGATCATGTTTAGGAAAAAAAGCTTGATTGCCCCAGTTTTGTTTGGATCTATAAAAAAAAACTTGAATACAGGCTTTACCTGATTCTTTGTATCCCGCAATTACGTCAGCCTCAATAAGATTTGCATCACTTATTGTTAAGGAAGATTGAATTATATTTAAAGATTTAATTTTATCTCTCATTATTGCAGCTTTTTCAAAATCAAGTTCTTCACTTGCCTCTTCCATTTGTTGAGAAAGGGTTTTTTGAATTTTTCTAGATTTTCCCTTACTAAGAAATTCATCTGCAGCCTCAACTAGTTTTGCATAATCTTTCTTTGCAATTTTACCTCCACACGGCCCAGAACATCTTTTTAAAAAATAATTGAAACAAGTTTTATTACCATCTTCAACCTGTTTATCTGTGCAGGATCTTAATAAAAAAATTCTTTGTATCGTTTTAATTGCCATGTTTACTGCTAATGAACTTGCAAAAGGTCCATAATATTTTCCAGGTTTATTTTTTGCACCTCTGTGCCTTTCAATTCTCGGAAATTCGTGGTCAGATATAAATATATAAGGAAATGACTTATCATCTTTTAATAAAATATTAAATTTTGGTTTAAATTTTTTAATTAGATTAGCCTCTAATAGTAATGCTTCACTTTCATTTGAGGTTGTCGTAAATTCAAGTTTTTTTGTTTGAGAAAGCATTCGTTCAGTTCGAATAATATGGTTTTTTTCAGAAACATAACTTTTCAAACGGTTAGGTAAGTTTTTTGCTTTTCCCACGTATAAAATTTGGTTTTCAGAATTTAGCATTCTATACACTCCAGGTAGCTTAGGAATTAAAGGTAATTCTCTTTTAATTACTTCTTTTCCCTGATCAGGACTTAACATGACTTCTTTTTTTTGATATTTGTATTCCAACTGCCGAACAGTCTTTCATTATTTCAAGCTTTTCTATCTGAAGACTTATTTTATCAATTCTGCCATCTTTAAATAGTTCATCAAAAACGTCCTCAGCTAATGTCTCAAGAAAATTATAATGCTTATTTTTAACCAATTTTTTAATTAATCTCACGATTTTTGCATAATTTACAATTGATTTAAGATCCTTGTCATTTGAAGGTTTTTTGTCCTCATAATTTACTTCAAGGTTAAATTTAACTTTTTGAGACTTATTTTTTTCAAAATCAAAGTACCCAAGTTTTAAATCTAATACTAACTCTTTAATTAAAACTTTTTTTTCATAATTAAATAAACTCTTATCTTTGTCTATCTTGACTATTCTAAGACTATTTTTTTTCATTCTTTTAATCCTAATACATCGGGCGTTTGCCAGTTTAAACTCTGACCACTATCAATTGCAATTACTTGTCCTGTAATAGATCTATTTTTTATAAAAAAGTCAACAGCATTACAAATTTGTTCAACGTTCACTTGTTTTTTCAAAGGAGTTGCCATGTATTGTTTTTTAAAGTGTTTTTTTGACTGTCTTTTATTTTTTAAAGTTGGACCTGGTGCTATACCATTTACT
>CACOED010000049.1 GCA_902626245.1 uncultured Pelagibacteraceae bacterium
AGACTTAAAATATTTAAATAATTTAAAAAATAGATTTAATCCCCTCTTTGAAGGTAAATTTGAAACTGGAATTGAGCCAGATGAATGGAACTGGAAATTTGATGATGATAAGCTTGATGTAACACGTCAAATTTGTAATGCATGGAAATCTGATAATTTTATTAAAAAATTTGTTTGTCATGAAATAGTTGGAAAATGCTGTGCTCTCTTGATGAAATGGAAAGGTGCAAAACTCATTCAAGATAATATTTTATGGAAACCACCAGGGGGGAAAACTTTGGGTTTTCATCAAGATGCTGCTTATGATGATTGGATTATACCTCAGACTATGGTTACATGTTGGATGTCTTTAGATAACACTTCAAAGGAAATGGGAACTTTAGAATACGTTAAAGGCTCTCACAAATGGGGACTTCAACCCCCGAAAGGTGAGTTTCACTCACCAGAAGATTACAAAAAACAACTTAACATCTTTGCTAACAAAAATAATAAAAAAATCGATATTACTTATGTAGAAGTACCAGCGGGTGGTGCATCTTTTCATCATGGACATACATGGCATGGATCAGGTGTTAATATTTCAAAAGAACACCGTAGAGCTATTGTTTCGCATTGCGTACCAAGTAATGCTAAATTCCATCCTACAAATGAAGGGGGTACTGCAAAAATTTACAAAAAGTATAAAAATAAAAATAGTGACTTACTAGATGATAATTATTTTCCGTTATTATGGAAGGAATGAGGATTTGATTTTTAGAGAAGCTGCAAATTTATAAAATATTTAAAATATGTAACCTTTTTTTTTGCTCCATGAATTGTTTTGATTGTATTCATAACTATCATGATGATGGTTTGAAATTTAAGTCAACTTGCAACAGAACGGCCCTTTAAACTTTGCTTTTAATAAAGTTTTTTACTTCTTCTGTATTATTTTTTAATACTTGAAAATTTTCGTCTTTATCAAGTACATGCTGAAGTTCTTCGGGCAATTTTTCATGCTTATTTATTGCATTATTTGTAGCATCAGGGAATTTACATGGATGTGCAGTTGATAAAACAACACAGTCATTAAAAGATAGTTTTTTTGCAGCCCCTACTCCAACAGCTGTATGAGGATCTAATATGATATTATTTTCTTCATAATTTTTTTTAATAATGTCTAAAGTTTCTTGTTCATTACAACTTTCCGATAAAAAATCCTTTTGAATTACATCTAAATTGTTCTTTTCAATTTGATAAGAATTTTTCTTAACTTTTTTCATAATTTCTGCTGTTTTTTCAGAATCTGAATTATTTACATAATAAATTAATCTTTCAAAATTGCTTGCTAATTGAATATCCATACTAGGTGATAATGTTTCTTTTACTTCTTTTGAAACATAATCTCCTTTTGAAATGGCTCTATGCAAAATATCATTTTCGTTTGTTGCAACAATTAGTTTATCAATTGGTAATCCCATTTTCTTTGCAAGGTAGCCTGCAAAAACATCGCCGAAGTTTCCTGTAGGAACAGAAAATGAAATAGTTTCTTTTCCTAATTTAAAATATGTGTAAAAATAATACACTGCTTGAGCAATAATTCTTGCCCAATTTATTGAGTTCACACCTGACATATTTATAAATTTAGAAAACTCTAGATCAGAAAACATTTGTTTTACGATATTTTGACAATCATCAAAGTTCCCATCAATTGCAATATTATATACATTATTATCTTCAACAGTGGTCATTATTTTTCTTTGAACAGAAGAAATTTTATTATTGGGATGTAAAACAAAAATATTTAAATTAGATTTTCCTTTAATTGCATCAATAGCTGCTGCGCCAGTATCTCCAGAAGTTGCAACTACTATATTTATTTTTTTGTCATTTTTCTTCAAATAATATTGATATAAATTCCCAATAAATTGCATTGCAATATCTTTGAATGCTAGTGTTGGCCCGTGAAATAATTCTAATAATCTCATCTCTCCAATATTTGAAAGTTTAACCACTTCTTTTTCTCTAAATGTTGAATATGAATTTTTAATTAAAGATGAAAGTTCTTCTTTTGATATAAAGCCTGCTGAAAATTGGCTTATAATTTCAGTAGATAATTCATTATAATTTAAATTTTTGAGTTCTAGTAATTCTTCTTTGCTATATTTTTTTAATGATTTAGGAACATAAAGACCCCCATCATCAGCAAGCCCTTTTAGAAAAACTTCTCCAAAACTGTATTCTTTTTCTTTACTTCTTGTGCTTATATATCTCATCTAGGGTATTCATAAACACTCTAGCGGAATTTTTTTTAGGCGCAATCCTTAAATTAAACTGTCGATTAAGAATAATACAAAAATTAAAAATAAATATAAAATTGAATATCCAAAGACTTTTTTTGCTTTATTTAAATCAAATTTATCTTTTTTGAATTTATATAGATCGTAACAGATGTAATTATAATAAATGGTAAGCATTAAAGAACTGACAAGAAACATTTTGCCAGTAAAACCGATGATATATGGCAATATTATCACTGGCAACATAAACAAAGAATAAACAAATATTTTTTTCTTTGTTTCTTGAATTCCATTAGTAATTGGAAGCATTGGAATTTTTGCTTTCGAATAATCCTCGGCTTTATAAAGACTTAAAGCCCAAAAATGCGATGGCGTCCAATAAAATATAATTAAAAAAAATGTTATTGGTTCAATAGTTAGAGAATTTGTTGCTATGGTCCAACCTATAACTGGTGGTAAAGCACCAGAGGCTCCTCCAATAACAATATTTTGAGGAGTTTTTCTCTTCAACCAAATTGTATAAACAAAAAGATAAAAGGAAATTGTTACTAATAATAAAAATGCTGACAAAAGATTTGAAAAATAATAAAGTCCACAAACTGAAATAATTGATAGTGCTACACCAAATATTAAAGCATGTTGCCTATTGATTTTTCCAGTTGGTATTGGTCTAAGACAGGTTCTCGTCATTAGTTTATCTAAGTCTGCCTCATACCACATATTAAGTGCTCCAGCTGCACCTGCTCCAATAGTAACAAAGAAAATACTTATCAAAGAATTAAACAAAGGAATTGTGACTTGAGAAGTTAATAATCCTACTGCGCAAGTAAATATTACCAAAGACATAACTCTTGGTTTCATTAATAATAATAAGGACTTTAAATATGATGAAATATTTAAAAATACTGAACCTTTATTTTTTGAGGCGATCGTAGTCACAACTAGTCTACATTAAGACTTACAAATACAACTAATAAAATTACTCCAATGATAAGAATATGATTGCCTAAATCAAAAATTCCTACTTTCGGATTTTTCTTATCAATTAATCTTCTGCTTAAAGGTTGATTGTCATATGGATTAATTTTAATTTTTGTAGACTGTTCTTCTTTTTCGTTTTCAACTTTTACTGAAAAGCCAAACCACGTTAAATATATAAATAGAAAGAAAAAAATTATAAAACCAGCTAGTATAGTATATCCATCCATTATAAATTATCCTCCTGCAACAAAATAAAAAAGTCTTGTAAAAACAGTATATTCAAATTCTGCAACCATTAGAAATATAAAGCATGCAATTGCAGTCATTGGCCACAAAAGAACGTTAACCAAAGCATATCTTTCCCAGTA
>CACOED010000050.1 GCA_902626245.1 uncultured Pelagibacteraceae bacterium
TAAAAAAAATTTAAAAAAAAGTATTGAAAAAATATTTAAGATAAGTGTATCTAAAATAAATATTATTAATAAAAAAACTAGAATTAAAACTACCAACAGAGGAAGAAAAAAAGTTTTAGGATATAAAAAAGCTATTGTTACAATCAAAAAAGGTCAAAATATTGATCTAACTTCGGGAATATAAAATGTCATTAAAATCATTCAAACCATATACAAAATCATCTAGAGGTACAATTTTGGTTGATAAAAGTGGACTATGGAAAGGAAAACCATACAAACCATTAACATCAGTTAATAATGCATCAAAAGGTAGAAATAATGCAGGAAGAATTACATCAAGAAACCATGGTGGCGGTCATAAACAAAAATACAGACATGTAGATTTTTATAGAAAAAAATTCAATATGTCAGCAGAAGTTGAAAGAATAGAATATGACCCAAATAGGTCATGTTATATTATGTTGGTTAAATTTGAAGATGGACAAAAATTTTATTATTTGGCCCCACAAAATATTAAAGTTGGAGATAAAATTGAAAATGGTCCAAATATTGAAATTAAAAATGGAAATTGTTTACCACTCCAAGATATTCCTGTTGGAATAAATATACATAATGTAGAATTGCAACCTGGTGCAGGTGGAAAAATTGCAAGGTCAGCGGGAACTTCCGTAACTATTTCAGGAGTAGATGGAAATTATTCCTTAATTAAAATGACATCAGGTGAAGTGAGAAAAATTGATTCAAGAGCGTTAGCTACAATTGGTGTCTTATCAAATCCAGATCAAAAAAATATTAAAATTGGAAAAGCCGGAAGATCTAGGTGGTTAGGTCGTAGACCTCATACAAGAGGAGTAGTTATGAATCCAGTCGATCACCCACATGGCGGAGGAGAAGGAAAATCTGCAGGAGGAAGACACCCAGTATCACGAACTGGCCAATCTGCTAAGGGATTAAAAACAAGAGACAACAAAAGAACAGACAAATTTATTGTAAGAAGAAGGAAAAAAAGAGGATAGTTATGGCAAGATCAGTATGGAAAGGACCATTTGTAGAAGAAAGTTTAATTAAGAAAGTTGATAAACAAAAAAATGATACTAACAAAAAGCCAATTAAAACATGGTCTAGAAAATCAACAATCATACCAGATTTTGTTGGTGTCAGTTTTTTAATTTATAATGGAAAAAAATTTATCCCCATAACTATTTCTGAAGATATGGTTGGTCATAAGTTAGGAGAATTTGCACCGACAAGACAATTTTTTGGACATACACCAGCCGATAAAAAAGCCAAAGTTGATGAAGGAGCTAAAAAAGAAGAAAAAAAATAATTTTATATGTCAAAAAAGAAAAAAAATAAAACTGAAAAGAATTCAATAAGATCTGTAAATAAAAATATAAGATCAAGTACAAGAAAATTAAAACCTATTTTAAAATCTATAGTTGGATTAAATGTCGACAAGGCGATAAGAGATCTAACTTTTTCAGATAAAAGAATATGTAAAGATATAAAAAAAACTATTTCATCAGCTGTATCTAATGCAGAAAATAACTTTCAATATGATATTGATAATTTATTTATTAAAGAAGCATATTGTGGAAAACAAATTATTATGAAAAGGTTTAGAGCGAGAGCAAAAGGAAGAGCATCTCCTATTATGAAACCGTATTCAAGACTGACTGTAATATTGGCTGAAAAACAAAAAAAAAATGAGGAGAAAAGATAGTTATGGGACAAAAAGTAAATCCTGTTGGGTTAAGATTAGGAATAAATCGAGGCTGGGACTCAGTTTGGTATGCTAAGAAAAAAGATTTTGGAAACTATCTAATAGAAGACTTTAAAATAAGAGAATACATAAAGAAAAATGTTATAAATTCAGGTGTGTCAAAAGTTATGATAGAAAGAACATCGAAAAAATGTTTTGTAACTATTTATACCTCAAGGCCTGGTTTTGTCATTGGTAAAAAGGGCAGCGACATAGAAAAAATAAAAGGGAAACTTTCGGCCTTAACTTCAAATGAAGTTGTACTAAATATTAAAGAAGTAAAAAAACCAGAAACTAATAGTTATTTAGTAGCAGAAAACATTGCACAACAACTTGTCAAAAGAATTTCTTATAGACGAGCAATGAAACGTTCAATGCAATCTGCCTTAAGACTTGGAGCTAAAGGAATTAAAGTTTCGGTTAGTGGTAGGTTAGGCGGCAACGAAATTGCTAGAACTGAATGGCTGAGAGAAGGAAGCATACCATCTCATACATTGAGGGCTGATATAGATTATGCTGAATCCGAGGCGTTAACTACTTATGGTATTATTGGTGTTAAAGTTTGGATATATAAGGGTGAAATTTTTACAAAAGAATTCAGTCAGGAAACAAATAAAAAATAATTATGTTACAACCAACAAGAACAAAATATAGAAAAGCTCATAAAGGAAGAATTCATGGGCACGCATCAAGATGTAATTTAATGAATTATGGTGCTTATGGTTTAAAAGCTATGGAACCTGAAAGAGTAATAGGTAAACAGATAGAAGCTGCAAGAGTTGCTTTAACCAGACACATGAAAAGACAAGGTAGAGTTTGGACGAGAATGTTTCCGAATATTCCAGTGTCAAAAAAACCTACTGAGGTTAGAATGGGAAAAGGAAAAGGATCACCAGAATTTTGGGCATGCAGAGTTAAGCCTGGAAGGATACTTTTCGAAGTTGATGGTGTTTCAGAAGTTGTGGCCAAAGAGGCTCTTTATAAAGCATCAGCAAAATTACCTATAAAGTGTAAATTTATTAAAAGGATATAATATATTATGAAGAAGCAAGAAATAAAGAAATTAACTAAAACAGAAATAGTAAAAAATTTAGATAAATTAAAAAAAGATTTATTTAATTTAAGATTTCAAAAAATAAACGGACAGGTTAAAAATCCATCAAAAGTAAATCAAACTAAAAAAATAATAGCAAGATTGAAAACAAAGTTAGGAAATAGTCAAAATGCCTAAAAAAATATTAAAAGGAATTGTTATAAGCGATAAACCAAATAAAACTATTACAGTATCTGTTGAGAGAAAATATCAACACCCAGTTTTAAAGAAAGTTATAAAATCTAAAAAAAAATATAGTGTGCATGATGAAAAAAACCAATATAAGAATGGTGATAAGGTTACAATTATTGAATGTAAACCATATTCTAAATCAAAAAAATTCGAGGTGTTAGGAGATATTAAATGATACAAGTTCAAACAGAACTATTAGTTGCAGATAACACAGGAGCAAAAAGAATTGAATGTATTAAAGTTCTTGGAGGTTCAAAGAGAAGATACGCTGGAATTGGAGATACTATAGTAGTTGCAGTGAAAGAAGCTATACCAAAAGGTAAAGTTAAAAAAGGATCTGTCCATAAAGCTGTTGTTGTTAGAGTTAAAAAAGGAATACATAGAAACGATGGATCTAAAGTTAAATTTGATAATAACGCTGCAGTTTTAACTGATGATAAAGGTGAGCCAATTGGAACAAGAATTTTTGGTCCTGTAACAAGAGAACTTAGAACTAGAGGACAAATGAAAATAATTTCACTAGCACCGGAGGTGCTTTAATAATGATTAAAAAGGG
>CACOED010000051.1 GCA_902626245.1 uncultured Pelagibacteraceae bacterium
CATATGGATTAATTAATTTTATTTTTTGTTTTACGACACTAACTTTAAATCTTCCTACATCTCTGGAGTTATATAATGACTGCCTATGAATATTTGAAAAGCTTACTTTATCATTATCAATAACTCCAATGTTGCCAACACCTGCTCTACTTAGATAATCAATTGCAGGACAACCTAACCCACCTGCTCCAACGACTAAAACTTTTGATTCTATTATTTTTTTTTGTCCTATTGGGCCAACATCTTTTAAAACTATTTGTCTGGAATATCTCTGTATTGATTTTTTATTTAAAATATTTCTCATTTACCAGTTGATCCGAAACCACCTGAACCTCTTATAGACTCGGGTAATAGATCTACTTCTTCTAGTTCCATTTTTAGGATTGGTGCCAAAACCATTTGGGCCACTCTATCATTGTTATTTACAATAAATTCTTTTTTCCCATGATTAAACAGTATTATTTTTAATTCACCTCTATAATCACTATCAATTGTTCCGGGAGTATTTAATACTGTTACATTAAACTTTGCAGCAAGTCCTGAACGAGGTCTTATTTGTATTTCTAAATCTTTTGGTATTGCAATAGAAAGACCTGTTGGAATTAATTCTAGAGTATTAGGTGCAATTGTAATTGGACTTTCGGTATATGCCATCAAATCCATACCCGACGATCCACTTGTTTTATATTCAGGTAATTTAACTTTTGAATATAGTCTTTTAATCAAAACTTTAATCATTAGTTTAATTTAGAAATTATTCTATTAACTATTTTATTAGCAAGAGTAGACTTTTTCATTTTTGGTAAATTTTCTTCAGAATTATTTTTATAGAATATAGAAACTTTATTAAAATCTGACTCAAAACCTATATCATTTCTAGATATATCATTAGCAATTATCCAATCACAATTTTTTTCTGTTAATTTTTTTAAAGAATTATTCTTAATAGAATGTGTTTCAGCTGCAAAACCAACAACTAACTTGGGCCTAAGTAAATTATGGTTAGAAACAAGATTTAAAATATCAGTATTTTTTTCTAATAAAAGTTCTGAAATATTGTTTTTTTTTAATTTTTCTTTTTTCTTATTTTTTACTTTAAAATCCCCAACAGCCGCAGAGAAAACAGCAACATCTACTGGTAGATTATTTAAGGTTGCTTCTAACATTTCATCTGCGGTTCTAACTTTTATTAAGTTTATTCCTTTAATTGTATCTAAATTTACAGGTCCCGAAATAAGAGTAGTGTCAAAACCATTTTCAAATAAAGATCTTGCAATCTCATAACCTTGCTTACCACTAGATTTGTTTGATATAAATCTAACAGGATCAATATATTCTTGAGTAGGTCCTGCAGTTATAAGTGCTTTTAATTTATTATTTTTTTCTAATTTTTTTAAATATTTGCCTAAATAATTTACAATAAATTTTGGTTCAGACATTTTTCCTTCACCATATTCTCCACAGGCCATTTCTCCAGTTTCAGGACCAATTATTTCATAACCAAAATTAATTAATTTTTTCAAGTTTTCTTTATTTGATTTATGTTCCCACATTCTTACATTCATTGCAGGTGCAATAAATACTTTTTTATTGGAAGCAAATACAACTGTTGAGGCTAAATCATCTATTAGACCATAACTAATTTTTGAAATTGTATTTGCAGTTGCAGGAGCTATTAAAATTAGATCTGCCCATCTTGATAAAGAAATATGATCCATCTCAGATTCATTATCTGAGCTAAATAAATTGGTATAAACTTTTTCATTAGATAAAGATGCTACAGAAAGTGGTGTAATAAAATTTTTTGCGTTATTTGTCAGTATTGTCTTAATAATTGATCCATTCTTTTTTAAAAGCCTAATAATTTCCAAACTTTTATATGCTGCAATACCACCACATATAATAAGCAAAATTTTTTTTTTGTTTAAATTTTTCATTCGCAGATTAAAATACTATGATTCCCAGAAATACAAGCAATAATAATCCAATAATACTTTGATTTCTAAAAGATTTCATTTCTGCTTTTTTTTCATTTAAAGCAGAAAATGAATTGGATTGTTGAGGGATATTTCCACTAGCCATATAACTTAAAGCTTGATTTGCTTTATCCATTATCTTTGGAAACTCAGGAAGTTTTTTTATAACTTCAGCAGATTCTTTCAAAGTATTGGTTAAACTACTAATTGGATCTTTGGTTTCTCTCAGCCACTTCTCCAAAACTGGTTTTGAAGTTTCCCAAATATTTGTATTAGGGTTTAACTTTCTAGCAACTCCTTCAACTACAACCATAGTTTTTTGTAAAAGTAATAGCTGAGGCTGAGTTTGCATATTAAACTTTTCGGTAACATCAAATAATTGTTTTAGTAACTTCCCACCAGAAATATCTTTAACAGTCTGTCCAAAAATAGGTTCTCCTATAGATCTTAATGCCTGTGCTAATTCATCAACGTTAACATTGTTTGGAACTAGTTCAGCTATAATATGAACTTCTGCAACTTTTTTATAATCTCTTTGAACAAATCCATACAGTATTTCTGCTAAATATCTTCTATTTAATTTGTCCATTCTTCCCATTATTCCAAAATCAATTGGTACAATTTTCCCATTATTATCTATAAATAAATTCCCTTGATGCATATCTGCATGGAAAAAACCATCTCTTACTGCATGTCTCAAGAAATGCTGAATTATATCAGTGGCAATAACCTCTATATTTATTTTTTTTGATTTCAAAATTTCCTTTTCTCTTATTGAAACGCCATCAATCCAGTCCAAAGTTAAAATTCCTTCACTGGTAAAATTCCAATAAATTTTCGGAACATGAAAACCAGCATCATTTTTTGTATTTTCAGCAAATTCATTTGCTGCCGCTGCTTCAAATCTTAGATCCATTTCATGGTTAGTAATTTCTTTTAACAAAAAAACCACCTCAATGAGTTTTAGTCTCTTTGTTTTTGAAATAAAGCTTTCAATGAAATATGCTAATAACATTAAAGCATCAATTTCATCGTTAAAAATTTTTTTTATATTTGGTCTTAAAATTTTAATTGCTACATCCTTTACAAATTCACCATCTTTTATTTGAGCTTTATGTACTTGAGCTATTGATGCAGCAGCAATAGGATCACCAAAATTAATTATTGAATTAAATGCATCATTCCCTAAATTTTTTTTTATTATTTCTTTAGCTTCATAAGTTGAAAATGGAGGCAAGCGATCTTGTAATTTTTCAAAGTGAACTGATAAATCTTCTCCAATTATATCAGGCCTTGTAGCTAAAAATTGACCCAATTTAATAAATGTTGTTCCCATTTCTTGTATAGAGTTACATAATTTTTCTTCATCACTTAATTTATTAGATTGATTGATATTTTTAGAAAATGAAATTGAAAGCAAACTAACAAAAATTTTAACTACAACTGGTGGTTTATGAAATTTAGAAATTATTTTAATTGCATCCGATAAAGCAAGCTTCCTAGCAATTTTGAGCAAAATAAATAATTTTTTAATCATTATATTTTCCAACCAGAGTGTATTGCTACAATTCCACCACTTAAATTTCTATACTTACAATTTACAAA
>CACOED010000052.1 GCA_902626245.1 uncultured Pelagibacteraceae bacterium
ATAACCATAAAGTGTTACTTGGGTAACCCAGGCAGATTTGGATTGTATAAAATCCTCCAATTCATTCAGATTACTTATTTTGGTCTTTGGTATGAAAGCTTTAAAGAGAGCAAAAAAATAAATCTTAAAATCTTTCCAGGTAAGATCTTTCCAAGTTAGTTTATATTTTGCCATAAAATAGATATTTATTTAATTTATATCTCAAAAAACTCACAAATATTAACAATTTTAACTCTTTAAATCTCTTTCATAATGGTTAAGGTCACCGCCAGTTATAACTAAAAAGAGAGAGGTAAAAATGTCAAAACAAACACAACATTGGGAAAAAACTAGAGGTTTGTTAATTGTTACATTAGCAATTTGGTTTGTATTCTCAATTGGCATATTCCTTTTTGGGGCTGAAATGGAATCTGTAACAGGACCCTTCGGTTATCCACTGACATACTGGTTTACTTGTCAGGGATCTCTTGGAATTTTTGTAATCTTAATTTTCTGGTTCGCAAATAGACAAGAAAAAATCGATGAAGAATTCGGCTTCAGTGAAAAAGGAGATGATTAATGATTAAAGGTAATTTTATAGATAATTTGCCTAAAGTTTATGGAATCTACACAGGTGGATTTTTAGCTTTCATAATCATTATGGCAATCGCAGAACAAATGGGAATGTCTGCAAAAGTAATTGGAATTTGTTTCGTTGCTTTTACAGTAGCCATTTATGCGATAATTGGTTGGCTATCACGTACAGCCCAAGCAGACGCATATTATGTAGCTGGAAGGCAAGTACCAACAGTATTCAATGGAATGGCAACAGCAGCAGACTGGATGTCTGGTGCATCTTTCGTTGCAATGGCAGGTGGTATTTATTTTAAAGGTTACGGTTATATGGCACTACTTGTAGGTTGGACTGGTGGATATGTATTAGTTGCATCTTTATTAGCACCATACTTAAGAAAATTTGGCTGTTACACAGTTCCAGATTTTATTGGTACAAGATATGGTGGTAATTTATCGAGATTAATGGCAGTAATAGTCTTAACTGTTGCGTCATTTACTTATGTAACTGCACAAATTAACGCTACAGGTACTATTGCATCTGTTGCACTTGATATCCCGTTCCAATACGCAGTTTATGTTGGATTAATAAGTATCTTACTATGTTCAATGTTAGGTGGTATGAGAGGGGTAACTTGGACACAAGTTGCACAATATATCGTACTAATAATAGCTTACTTGCTTCCAGTATTTTGGATCAGTAATAAAATGGGTGCGGGTTTCTTCCCACACTTCATGTTAGCTGATGAAGTTGCGAGAATTGCTGATCTTGAAAGCCAATTTGGTTTAGGGACAGTTACAAACTCTGCGGCTGATTTAGCAAATGTACCAAAAGGTTTAGCAGGTATAACTAAAGCTCACTCAGCAGTTAACGCTACACCTTGGGCATTTATTTCATTAGCACTAGCAATGATGATGGGAACAGCTTCATTGCCTCACGTAATGATGAGATATTTTACTACTCCAAGTGTAAAAGCAGCTAGAAAATCAGTAGGTTGGTCTTTATTCTTTATCTTCCTACTTTATTCTTCTGCTCCAATGTTAGCAACACTATCTAAATTGTCATTGATAGATCCTAACTTAGCGACTGGAATTATTGGTAAATCGATAGCAGAAGTTCAATCAATTGATTGGTATCAAAACTGGAACCAAGCAAACTTAATGTTTGTAAGCGACTTTAATGGAAATGGAACCCTTGAATTAAATGAGTTTTTCATGGGTGGTAAAGCCGTTGTGTTAGCAACTCCAGAAATAGCTGGATTACCATATGTAATCTCAGGACTTGTTGCTGCTGGAGGTATGGCTGCTGCCATGTCAACAGCTGATGGCTTGATTCTAGCAATTGCAAATGCTTTGTCTCATGACTTGTATTACAAGATTATCGATCCAAAAGCAGAGACTGCTAAAAGACTAGTTGTTGCAAGGGTATTACTTGTTGTAATTGGTTTTGCTGGAGCAACTATCGCAGCAATGGAAATCCAAGGTATCTTAGGTTCAGTAATCTGGGCTTTTGACTTTGCGATGTCTGGATTGTTCTTCCCATTAGTACTTGGTGTATGGTGGAAGAGAGCTAACAGAGAAGGTGCTATAGCCGGTATGGCTTTAGGTCTAATTTCTGGTGCTGGTTACCTTATTTGGGTAAGAAATGGCGGAAGTGGATTCCTAGGTATTACGCAGTTAACGTTTGGTATCTTTGGTTCAGCTGTCAGTTTAGTATCTATGGTTGTAGTAAGTTTAATTACTTCAGAGCCTGATACTGCTACACAAAAAATGGTTGATGAGGTTCGTGTACCATCTGGTAAATCGATCCTTGGTAAACAACACTAAATAATATTTTAAAGGGGCGATTAATTTCGCCCCTTTTAATTTCTCATTTTTTAAAATATAAATTTCTTGATGTCGGCTAATTTTCATCCTTTAGTTTATATAATAGATTATATCCTTGGTGTAATTATGTGGACTCTTATTGGTAGAGTTGCAATGAATATTTTTCAAAAAGAAGATTCTCAATTTTTTTTTATGAAAGTATTTGTAAAGTTTACTAATCCATTGATTTATATTTTCAAACCTATTACTCCTTCTTTCATTATTCAGCCACTGGTACCGTTATATGTGGCTTGGTTTTTCTTTATGATAAGATTTTACTTAATGCCGTGGGTTTTAGGCTATTCTGTAATGGGGATGTTATCATTTCCTTTAGAAAGTGAAATTTCTAGACAAATTTATCAATTTTTTAATTCAATTAAATTTTAAAAATTGATAGTAGTAAAACTAACTATCAATGAAAAAAATACAAATTTCACCATCAATATTATCAGCTGATTTTAGTCAGTTAGGCAATGAGATAAAAAGGTTAGAAGAAGGTGGAGCAGATATGATTCATGTGGATGTTATGGATGGTCATTTTGTGCCTAATCTTACAATTGGACCACCTGTAATTAAAAGACTAAGAAATTATA
>CACOED010000053.1 GCA_902626245.1 uncultured Pelagibacteraceae bacterium
TTAGTTCTACTTATTCTTAATAGTTGTGTAGGTGCTTCGTCTAAAGGTGTTTTTGGAACTGGTGTTACAGTTGCCTTAGATCCAAGAACTTTAGGTACTCAAATTGATGATGGAATTATGGATAAAAATTTAGATGCAAAACTATTATTAATGAATAAGAATTATTTACTAAGTATAAGTACTCAAGTATTAGATGGAAGAATATTTATCACTGGAAAAGTTGACGACCCGGAGGAGAAATTAAAAATTACTAAATTAGCTTGGGAGATAGAGGGGACGAGGTCGGTCAAGAATGATTTAAAAATAAAAGAGGAATTTAATTTTAAACAATCCGCTAAAGATGTTTTGATAACATCTCAATTAAGAACTGCTTTAATTTTTAATAAACAAATAAAGTCATCAAATTATAGTGTAGACACTTATAAGAAAAAAATTTATATTTATGGAATAGCGGAATCAAAGGAAGAACAATCATTAGTTATCGAAGAAGCAAAACAAATATTAGATGTGGAAGATGTAATTTCTAGTATTCTTTTGGTAGAGGATTTAAGAATTCAAAAAAACTAGTTTTTTTTATTATAATTAATTACACCTGATGAGTAAGCAGCGACTGAGGCAAGATTCAAAATTTCTGAAGTTGATGATCTTAAGGGAGCTATTTCTATTGCTTCTCCAAGACCGATTAATAAAGGTCCAATAACCTTTGTCTCACCTAAGGTTTTCATAATTTTATAAGAAATTGCTGCACTATGTTGTCCAGGCATAATTAGTACATTGGCATTTCCAACTATTTCTGAAAATGGATAAAGTTCTTTATATTCTTCATTTAACGCCACATCAGGCTGCATATCTCCATCAAATTTGAAATTTACTTTTCTTTTTTTAAGTAAATCAACCGCATCTCTTATATGCTTAGTTCTGCTGGTTATAGGTTGTCCAAATGTTGAATGTGATAAAAAAGCAACCCTAGGTGTAAATCCAAAAAGTCTGACTACTCTTGCAGCAGATATAGCTATTTCAGCCATTTGAGCAGAAGATGGATATTCATGAACTGATGTATCCCCAATAAATATAGTTCTGCCTTTATTTATTATCATGTTAAGACCAAACATAATTTCTCCCGGTCTAGAGTCTACAACTTTTAGAATTTTATCTAAGGATTGACCATATCTTCTTGTATTTCCAGTAACCATGGCATCAGCATCACCACACGAAACCATGCATGATCCCCAGACTACCCTATCCTTCCTTATCATTTTATCACAATCTCTCGAATATAATTCATAAACATCTGGCTCAAGTTCGCCCTTGTCTCCATGTAATTTATTAAAAATATATTTTGAATATTTTTTAGTTTTTTCTTTTGATGTTGAATTTACAATTTCAATATCAAAGTTTTCACTATACCCAATTTGTTTAAGTCTTTCTTTAACTACTTTTTCTTTAGCAACAAGAATTGGAATACCTAAACCATTTTTTTTGAATGCTATAGCAGCTTTTAAGGTATTTTCATCTTCTCCGTCTGTAAATACAACTTTTTTTTGTGTTTTTTTAATTTGAGAATTAATTCCTTGCATAATTGTTACGGATGGATCTAGCCTTTGTTTTAATTGATCAGAATAAACGTCAAAGTTTTTAATTCTTTTTCTTGCAACTCCACTTTTTATAGCAGCTTTTGCCACTGCTACTGGAATTACACTTATTAATCTAGGATCAAATGTAGAAGGAATAATATACTCTTTTCCATAAGTAGGTCTATCTCCACCCATTGCTGCAACAACTTCATCTGGTACTCTTTCTCGAGCCAATGATGCAATTGCATTTGCAGCAGCAACTTTCATTTCCTCGTTAATTGTTTTAGCTCTTACGTCTAAAGCTCCCCTAAATATATATGGAAAACCAATAAGATTATTAACTTGGTTAGGGTAATCGGACCTTCCGGTTGCAACTATTGCGTCACTTCTAACTTCTTCTACTTCTTCAGGAGTAATTTCTGGATCTGGATTTGCACAAGCAAATATAATTGGATTCTTAGACATTTTTTTTACCATATTTTTTGATAAAATACTTTTAGAAGACAAACCTAGAAATACATCAGCACCCTCTATCACCTCATCTAAAGTCCTTTTCTTTGTTTCAATTGCATGAATTGATTTCCATTGATTTAGATTTTTTCTGCCGCGATATATGACACCTTTGCTATCGAGCATAATTATATTTTTTTTAGGTATTCCAGTTTTCTTTAATAAATTAGTACATGCTATAGCCGAGGCTCCTGCTCCATTTACAACTACCTTAATTTTTTTTATTGATTTTTTTGATATATCAAGTGCATTAATTAATGCTGCAGTAGTTATTATTGCTGTGCCATGTTGATCATCATGAAATACTGGAATATCCAATATTTTTTTTAATTTTTCCTCAATAATAAAACAGTCAGGTGCTGCTATATCTTCTAAATTTATTCCACCAAAACTACCTGCAATATTTTTAATACTGTTAATAATTTCATTTGTATTTGATGAGTCTATTTCAATATCAATAGAGTTTATGTCTGCAAATCTTTTAAATAATACTGCTTTTCCTTCCATCACAGGTTTTGATGCTAAAGCACCCAAATTACCCATTCCTAAAACAGCAGAACCATTGCTTACAACAGCTACCAAATTTCCTTTACTTGTATAGTCATAAGCAGCATCTGGATTTTCTGATATTGCTTTTACAGGTGCTGCAACACCAGGAGAATAAGCTAAAGCTAAGTCTCTTTTTGTTGTCATAGGTTTTGAAGGAACAATCTCAATCTTGCCAGATTTATTGCTATTATGAAAATCTAAAGCTTCTTTATCTGAATAATGTTCAATTTTCTTTTTTTTCATTTTATGTAATTAGATATACAAATGGAGCAAATTTAAGACTAATATGATTTATGAAC
>CACOED010000054.1 GCA_902626245.1 uncultured Pelagibacteraceae bacterium
GTTATCTAATTTTTCAACCCTAAATTCTTTTAATCTTTTCTTTGGCTCGGTATTTTTTTTTGTAAAATATCCTTTCATTGATTTTGAAAGTTTTGAATTTTTTATTTTGCCAAAGCCTATTTGTATAGCTTTATACCCTCGTTTTTCTTCATTTATTAACTCAATAATTCTTCCCTTTTCCATTTTTATAACCGTCACTGGAACTGACTGGCCAGTTTTATAAAATTCTCTAGTCATACCTATTTTTTTTCCAATTAATGCAATTTCAGTCATATTTTCTAAATTTTTATCTCCACATCCACTCCAGAAGCTAAGTCTAATTTCATTAATGCTTCAACTGTCTGTGGTGTTGGTTCTATAATATCTATTAATCTTTTATGTGTTCTTGTTTCAAACTGCTCTCTACTTTTTTTATCAATATGCGGAGATCTTAATACTGTATATTTTTCAATCTTTGTAGGTAATGGAATTGGCCCTTTAATATTTGCACCAGTTCGTTTAACTGTATTTACAATTTCTTCAGTTGATTGATCCAGTATTTTATTATCGTAAGCTTTCAGTTTAATTCTAATATTTTGTTTATCCATTTTTTATCCAGTTTTTTTTGTTACTTCCTCTTGAACATTTTGTGGAACTTTATCATAATGATCAAAAAACATTGAATATTGAGCTCTACCCTGAGACATTGATCTTAAACTATTTATATAACCAAACATATTTGCTAATGGAACCATAGCGGTAATTACTGTTGCATTACCTCTTTGTTCTTGAGTATTGATCTGTCCTCTTCTACTATTTAAATCACCAATTACATCACCCATATAATCCTCTGGTGTTACAACCTCAACCCTCATAACTGGCTCTAAAAGTTTAAGAGTTCCTCTTGTACATGCTTCTTTAAAACATTGTCTTGACGCAAGTTCAAATGCTAAAACACTTGAATCAACATCGTGATGTAATCCATCCAAAATTGTTACTTTGTAATCAATTAATGGAAATCCAGCTAAAATACCTCCGTCGGCTACAGTTTCTATACCTTTTTCTACACCAGGAATAAATTCTTTTGGTATAGCACCTCCCTTAATTTTGCTTTCAACTTCACGACCCTTACCTGGATCAAGGGGTTCGACAGCTAGTTTTACTCTTGCAAATTGGCCTGCACCACCACTCTGTTTTTTATGTGTATAATCAAATTCGGCTGTACTTAATATTGTTTCTCTATATGCCACCTGAGGAGCACCTACGTTGGCCTCAACTTTAAATTCTCTTTTCATTCTATCCACAATTATATCTAGATGAAGTTCACCCATTCCTTTTATAATTGTTTGACCTGACTCTTCATCAGAAGTAACTCTAAAAGATGGATCTTCTTTAGCTAATCTTCCTAAAGCTTCACCCATTTTTTCCTGATCAGCCTTAGTTTTTGGTTCAACAGCTATTTCAATTACTGGATCAGGAAATTCCATAGGTTCTAGCAAAATTGGTGACTCTTCGTTGGCTAATGTGTGTCCTGTAATAGTATTCTTTAATCCGGCTAGTGCTACTATATCTCCTGTGTTTGCTTCTTTAATATCTTCTCTTGAATTTGCATGCATTAATAACATTCTGCCAACTCTCTCTTCTTTATCTTTGGAAGTATTAAAGATACCCGTACCTGATTTTATAGTACCTGAATATATTCTTATAAAAGTTAGTGTTCCAACAAATGGATCATTAGCTACTTTAAATGCTAGGGCAGAAAATGGTGCATCATCATTAAATTCAACTTTAATTTCTTCATCTGATCCAGGTTTTGTACCATTAATAGAACCAATATCCTTTGGACTAGGCAAATAGTCAACCACTGCATCTAAAAGAGGTTGAACACCTTTATTTTTAAACGCAGAGCCAGTTAATACTGGAACAAATTCAAAATTTAAACAACCTTTTCTTATGCATTTCACTAGATCGTTATCTTTAATAGTTTCTCCATTCAAATAATTTTCCATTAATTTTTCATCTTGTTCGACAGCAGTTTCAACAAGTTCTTGTCTATATTTGTCACAAATTTCTTTAAGATCTCCTGGTATTTCTTTTTCTTCCCAGGCTGCTCCTAGATCTTCATTTTTCCATACTATTGCTTTCATTTTAACTAAATCAACAACTCCTTGTAACGATGATTCAATTCCAATAGGTACTTGAAGAACTAAAGGTTTTGCTCCTAGCCTATCTTTTATCATTTCAACACACCTAAAAAAATCTGCACCAGTTCTATCCAATTTATTTACAAAACAAATTCTTGGTACTTTATACTTATCGGCTTGTCTCCACACGGTTTCAGATTGTGGCTCTACACCAGCAACACCATCAAAAACTGCTACAGCACCATCTAAAACTTTTAATGATCTTTCAACTTCAATTGTAAAATCAACATGACCAGGTGTATCAATAATATTAATTCTATGATCTCTCCAAAAACAAGTAGTGGCAGCAGACGTTATTGTGATACCTCGTTCTTGTTCTTGTTCCATCCAATCCATTGTTGCTGCTCCATCATGGACTTCACCAATTTTATGACTTTTCCCTGTGTAATATAAAATTCTTTCTGTAGTTGTAGTTTTTCCAGCATCTATATGTGCCATTATTCCAATATTACGATATTTGTCTAATGTATGAGTCCTAGGCATAACTTTTTACCATCTAAAATGTGCAAAAGCTTTGTTTGACTCTGCCATTTTATGTGTATCTTCCTTTTTTTTTATTGCTGAACCTCTGTTTTGATAAGCATCATAGATTTCATTAAATATTTTATCAGACATATTTTTATCTTTTCTTTTTCTAGATGCATCTATTAA
>CACOED010000055.1 GCA_902626245.1 uncultured Pelagibacteraceae bacterium
ATAAAATAATTTTTGAAATAATTGAACCAAAATTAAGAAAGATAAATAAAAAATCTTATGCTGATAATTTTATAAAATAAATGTTTAAATTTTTTAATTCAAAAAAATGGTTTTTATGGGCATGGGTTGGTTCTTTTGTCATTCTCTCATCATTGTGGTTGCAAGTTAAAATTGATGTCAAAATTAATGAATGGTTTGGACAATTTTACGACATGATACAAAAGGCATTAAGTGCTCCAAATTCAATAACAATCGAAGAATACTGGTCTAGTTTATTATCCTTTATTACGCTTGCTGGAATATATGTAGCTGTTTATGTTGTTATAAAATATTTTACATCACATTTTCTTTTTAGATGGCGTACAGCAATGGTTGAATGGTATCATAGTGTATATGATAGAGCTCGTAAAATAGAAGGTGCTGCACAACGAGTTCAAGAAGATACAATTAAATTTTCACGTATTATGGAGTCCTTAGGAACCAGTTTAATTGAGGCAATAATGTTGCTTATAGAGTTTACACCTATATTAATAGGTTTAAGTATAGGTATACCAATTTTCTTTTTTGGAGAATGGGATTATGGTTTAGTTGTAGGAGCCTTAATCTGGACCATAGGAGGAACATTATTTCTTATAGGGTTAGGATTAATTCTTAGATTAGTTGGCGTTGAATACGATTTACAAAAACAAGAAGCCGCTTATAGAAAAATTTTAGTTATTGCTGAGGATGATGAAACAGTTAGGCCAAAAACTTTAGAAGAATTGTTTGACGACGTGCGTAAAATTCATTTTTTAAGTTATATTAGATATTTATATTTTGATATAGGTCGTATCGCATATTTACAAGCAAATGTATTATCTGCATATGTATTTTTGGCTCCAGCTATAGTTGCCGGTGTAGTAACTTTAGGTGTAATGCAACAAATTATAAGAGCTTTTAGTAAAGTAGAAGGTTCTATGCAATATATATTAAAGTCATGGCCAATAATTATCGAACTAGCAAGTGTTTATAAGCGATTAAGAGAATTTGAGGAAAAATTAAAATCATCTGAAAAAGTATCGATTATCGATACAAAATAATATGGAAATATATATCAAGCTATTCGAAGTATTATTTCCTGTTTTTTTTATTGTAGGAATAGGTTATTTGCTTGGCAAGCAAAAATCAGATATTGATACCACTTTTATAACTAATTATTCTGCCAATTTTGGTGCACCTGCTTTATTTATTTTTGCTATTACTTCATCTGGAGTTACATACAGTATATTTTCGGAGTATTTTGTTTATTCGGTAATTGCTTTAATTTGTTTTGCAATTACAGGTATCATTTTTTTGTTTTTTTTAAAAAAAGATATTTCAAGAGAATTACCGCCTTTTTTTTTACCTAATACAGGCAATATGGGTATACCCATTTGTCTATTTGCTTATGGATCTTTAGGAATGGGAGTAGCTGCAGCTATATCATCATTAGTTGTCCTTTTACATTTTACTGTCAACATTTTTCTGGCAAGTAAAAAATTTGATATTAAAATTATTTTAAAAAGTCCTTCCTCTTATGCAGTTATTATAGCTGTAGCTTTTTTATATTTTGATCTTCAAATGCCGAAATTTGTATTAAATACCGTAATGTTATTAGGTTATACTATGATTGTATTGATATTGATGTCTTTAGGAGTTTCGTTAACTCAGATGAAAGTATTTTCGTTAAAAACCTCTTTAATATCATCTACAGGTCGAGTTATTGTTGGTCCAATTATTGGTTTCGCCTTAATTAAAATGTTTAACTTATCTGGTTATGCTGCTGGTGTCTTGTTAATTCAATCAGCAATGCCAAGTGCTATTTTAACTTATTTAATAGCATCTATATATTCATCAAAAAAAATTGTTGATAATATATCTAGTATGATCGTAGTTTCTACTTTGATGTCCTTAATAACTATTCCTATTATAGTATTTATATCGTTAAAATACTTTTCTTAATGAAAGCTATAATTCTTAATTTATCAGCATGGGCAGTTTTGCCTTTTATGGATACTATTGCTAAATATTTATCTGCTGAATTATCTTTTTTTCAAATTACTTGGGCTAGATATTTTTTTACAGTTTTTTGGACACTTCCTTTTATGTTTATTTTTTTTAGAAAAAAATTAACATTTTCTGAAAATCCCAAACTACAAATTTTAAGAGGATTAACTCTTTTTTCTGCTAATATTTGTTTTTTTTATTCAATTTCAATAATATCTATGGCAAAAGCTTTAACACTTGCTTTTGTTGCCCCTTTAGTAACAACAGCATTATCTCCAATTTTATTAGGTGAAAAGGTTGGTATAAAAAGATGGACAGCAGTTATAGTTGGATTTATTGGAAGTTTAGTTGTAATAAGACCCGGTTTTATAGAATTTAATTTAGCTACAGTAGCTGCATTAGGAACAGGTTGTCTTTACGGTGTATATTTGATAATCACCAGGAAACTTCACTCAACAGATAATCCATTATTAACACTTTTGTTGACTGGTATAGTAGGGGCCACTGTATCTACATTCTTTGTTCCAATAGTTTGGGTTAATCCAACAAATACCCAATGGTTATGGCTTGCAATTATGGGTATTTTTGCTTGTTTAGGACATATTCTTTTAATTTATTCTTTAAGATATGCAGATGCTTCGAAATTAGCTCCATTTGGTTATTTTGAAATTATTACTAATATAATTTTAGGATATTATTTTTTTAAAGACTTTCCAGATATATGGACATTCTTAGGATTGTTTATAATTATATCTTCTGGGATTTATATATTTAAAAGGGA
>CACOED010000056.1 GCA_902626245.1 uncultured Pelagibacteraceae bacterium
GATCCAAGATCATTTAGTCAAAGACTAGATATTATTGAAATGAACATTCAAGATAAAGAAAGTAATTTAGAAAAAAAAGAAATTATTCGAAATAATAAAAATAAATTAAAACCTTTTTTAGAAATAATAATAGAGTATTCTAATTCTTCTGACTTCGGTAAACCATATACTTTTACTCAAGAAAATTATGATCAATTTTTATTAATTACAATTAAAAATGTAAATGATGGTAAAAAAAATATTGGATACCTTGCTATTAGTGAAAAGGCAAATGATATAAGAAATGCAATAAATGAAAGAAAAATATTTGTTTTTAGAACTGCTTTAGTAGTTGCAGTTGTAATTTTAATTTTTTCATTAGTTTTAAATAAGTATTTTTTAAAGCCAATTAAAACTTTAGTTAATTTTACAAAATCAATTAAAGAAAAAAATAAACAAAAAATAAATATTCAAAATGTAAAAAATAGAAATGATGAAATAGGAATTCTTTCTAATTCTTTGGATGAGATGACAAATGATTTAAATAATAGGATTAATGCAGCAGAAAACTTTTCAACAGATTTAGTTCACGAAATTAGAAACCCATTAGCTTCTCTTAAAAGTGCATCCGAGATAATTTCTGAAACTACAGATAAAGATCAAAGAAATAAATTAGTTGATATATTATTACATGATGTAGAAAGAATTGAGAGATTAATAACTGATTATTCTCAAATGCTCAAAGATGAAGTTGCAATAACAAATGAACAAATGAAAATAATTGATTTAAAATATATAGCAACATCAGTGGTGGATGATTTTAATAGTATACATAATTCAAAAAATGGAATTAAAATTCAATTAAATTCAAATGGATCAATCAATTATAATATTTTAGGAATTGAAAATAGAATAGAACAAATAATTGCGAATCTACTTGATAATTCAATTTCTTTTAGTAGAGAAAATCAAACGATTAAAGTTGTTCTTTCAAAAGATAAAAAAGGAAAAAATATTACTTTGAGTGTTATTGATGAAGGAGAAGGTTTTAAAGAAAGTGATACAAGCAAAATATTTAAAAGATTTTATAGCAATCGACCAAATAAATTTGGAGAACATTCAGGTCTTGGATTAAATATTGTTAAAAATTTAGTCGAATTACATAATGGTACAATTTCTGCATCTAATAATGTGGGTCAAAAAGGCGCAATAATTGAAATAATTTTTCCAAAGGCCTAATCATTATTAGTTGATAAAATTTTATAAAGTTGTTAAAAGGCGATCTTCATGAATGATTTTAAAGTTAAAGATATATCCCAAGCAGAATTTGGAAGAAAAGAAATTTCTTTAGCAGAGACAGAAATGCCTGGACTAATGGCATTAAGAAAAGAATATAAGGGAAAAAATCCTCTTAAAGGTGCAAAAATTGTTGGATGTCTACATATGACCATACAAACCGCAGTTCTTATAGAAACTCTTGTCGATCTAGGAGCAGAGGTAAGATGGTCTTCATGCAACATTTTTTCAACACAGGACCATGCCGCAGCAGCTATTGCAAAAGCAGGTATACCTGTGTTTGCATGGAAAGGTGAGACAGAAGAGGAATATTGGTGGTGTGTGAAACAAACGATTGAGGGAAAAAAGGATTGGAAACCAAATATGATCCTTGACGATGGGGGCGATTTAACTGCTCTCATGCACAAAGACTACAAGGATTTATTAAAAGATATCAGAGGATTGTCTGAAGAAACTACAACAGGAGTGCTAGCATTAAAAAAGATGGAGGCGCAGGGAACATTATTAGTTCCAGCAATTAATGTAAATGACTCAGTTACAAAATCTAAATTTGATAATTTATATGGTTGTAGAGAAAGTTTAGTTGATGGAATAAAAAGAGCGACTGATGTGATGATGTCAGGAAAAGTCGCAATTGTTGCAGGATTTGGAGATGTTGGAAAAGGTAGCGCGGCTTCATTAAGACAAAGTGGAGCAAGAGTAATGGTTACAGAAACAGATCCAATATGCGCCCTACAAGCTGCAATGGAAGGTTATGAAGTTGTGCTTATGGACGAAATGATTAAAGAAGCAGATATTGTTGTTACAGCAACAGGAAACAAAGATATAGTAACAGCTGACCATATGAGAGAAATGAAAGATAGAGCAATACTTTGTAATATTGGACATTTTGATAACGAAATTCAAGTAGAAGCATTAAAAAATTATAAATGGGATGAAATAAAACCACAAGTTCATGAAATAACTTTACCAAGTAAAAAAAGAATAATCTTGCTTGCAGAAGGAAGACTAGTTAACTTAGGTTGTGCTACTGGACATCCAAGTTTTGTAATGAGTGCTTCGTTTACAAACCAGGTAACCGCTCAGATAGAGTTATGGAATAATTCGGATAAGTATGAAAAAAAGGTCTACGTTTTACCAAAACACCTTGATGAAAAAGTAGCTAGATTGCACTTGGAAAAAGTTGGAGCTAAACTTACAAAAATGTCTAAAGATCAGGCAGATTATATTAGTGTAACACCTGAAGGACCTTACAAGCCAGATGCCTATCGCTACTAAAAGTAGCAAGATCGATATAAGTTTAGAGAAGAGTACAGAATTTATTTCTAAAAAATTATCAAATTTTATCAAAAAAGGAGATATAGTTTTTTTCTATGGAGAAATAGGCGTTGGCAAAACAACATTTATTAAATATTTAATAAATAATTTGCAGACTAAAAGTGGAATTATGTCTACAGAAGTTCCAAGCCCAACATTCAATATTGTAAATCAATATAAAATTGGT
>CACOED010000057.1 GCA_902626245.1 uncultured Pelagibacteraceae bacterium
CAATCTCTATAGCTCTTCCTGTCTGCATTAAAGCTGTACCAGCAAAAATTAAAACTAAATCCGGGTAAGCTATCGCAGCAGCAAGAGAAGAATTTTTAGTTAAATTTAAATATTGATTTGTGGTTGGTGGAATAATTATTCTTAAAGCTTGTGGCATAATTACCAATTTAAGAATTTGATTAGGTGTCAAACCAATTGAAGCGGCGGCTTCTTTTTGACCTTTGCTAATTCCTTGAATACCAGCTCTTACACATTCTGCTATAAATGTTGCTGTATATAGACCTAAAGCTAATGTCAAAGCTATAAGTTCAGGTGGTATACCAAGTCCTCCTTTATATTTAAATGAAGTATTTGACATTTGTTCCAAAACAGGAACTGAAAAACTTAATGAAACTCCTCCAACTAAAAACGTTAATAATGGTAAAATTATAAATAAGCCCAATGAAATAAAAAATACTGGTAATTGTTTTCCTTCATTTTCTTGTAATTTTCTTGCATAGTTTCTAATTATTAAAATAGAAATTATTGTGGCAATTATTGAATAAAAAAATATATCTAAATTTTCCCAAACAAATCTAGGAACAAATAAACCTTTAATTGTTAAAAAAAAAACTCCAAACATTGGTTCTGTATCCTGTGGTAAAGGTAATGCTCTTAGTGCAGCAAAATACCAAAAAAATATCTGTAATAGTAAAGGAATATTTCTAAAAAATTCTACATACCAGGCTGCTGTTCTTTCAATTAAATAGTTTGATGAAAGACGAGCTATTCCAACAATAACTCCGAGAATTGTCGACAAAATAATTCCTATAAATGCTACTAAAAGAGTATTTAATAAGCCCACCAAATATGCTCGTGCGTAAGAATGTGAACCATCATAATCAATTAATGAAAATTGAACATCAAATGATGATTCTTGAGTTAAGAAACCAAAACCAAACTCAATACCTCTATTGTCCATATTAACTTGAGCGTTATAGGTTAAAAAACCAAAAACTAAAATTACTGCTAATAATGTTAATAACTGTGGGATGATTTTGTTTAGTTTTAAATTCATAAATTAAAAATGAAATACTATAAAAAAAGGGCTAGAAAAATCTAGCCCTTTTTAAAGATTATTAAATAAAAATTATCTTGCAGGTGGTACGTAAAGAATTCCGCCTTTTGTCCATAATTCATTTGGACCTCTGTCAGGCAAAATACCAGTATCAGCTATATTTCTCTTATAACTTTCACCATAATTACCAACTTGTTTGATAATTCTTAAACTCCAGTCATTATCTAGACCAAATGCTGCTCCTAATTCACCCTCTGCACCAACTAATCTTTTAACTGCTGGATTATCAGAAGTTTTCATAGAGTCTGCATTTGCAGAATTAACACCGTATTCTTCAGCCTCGATCATTACATTCAAAGACCATCTTACGATATCTTCCCAAACAGAATCACCTTGTCTAACAACTGGGCCTAAAGGCTCTTTTGAAATAGTTTCAGGTAAAACTATATGGTCATCTGGAGCACTCAATTTAATTCTTTGAGCAGCTAAACCAGATTTATCAGTAGTGTAAGTATCACATCTTCCAGCATCATAAGCAGCAACAACTTCATCAGCTTTTTCAAAAGTTACTGGCTCATAAGAAATTCCTTTTGAATTAAAGAAGTCTCTCATATTAAGCTCAGTTGTTGTACCTAGGTTTGTACATGCAGAAATACCGTCTTTGAAATCATTCACAGATGAATATCCTGAATTTTTTCTAACCATGAAACCTTGACCGTCGTAGAAATTTACTCCAACGAAAGTAAGACCAATGTCAGCATCTCTAGAAAGTGTCCAAGTAGTATTTCTTGATAAGATATCAATCTCACCAGATGTAAGAGCTGTAAATCTTTCTTTAGCACTTAGCGGTGTGAACTTAACTTTGTTCGCATCACCTAATACTGCAGCGGCTACTGCTCTACATACGTCAACGTCAACACCAGTCCAATTTCCTGCTGCATCCGCATTAGAAAATCCTGGTAGACCTTGAGAAACACCACATCTTACAAAACCTTTTTTCTGAGTGTTTTTAAGTGTTTTTGATTTCTTTGCAGCCATAGTCTCTGTTGTAAAAGCAAACAACATAGCAACTACCGCAGCTAAAGAAGTCAATTGTTTTATTAATTTAAACATTATTTATTCCTCTTGTTTATTTATTTGTTAACAAATAATTCAAAATTGAATTTGAATTAAACTAAGTAAAGCAGAAACAAAGGTCATCATCAATATTAAAAAAAGCCTATTAGATAGGTAAAAATGGCGCGCCCTGAAGGATTCGAACCTCCGACCCACGGTTTAGAAAACCGTTGCTCTATCCAGCTGAGCTAAGGGCGCATTTTTAAGACTTTATATAATATAAATTTAACTTTTAAAAATAAATTTTTTAATAATTATAAGAATAGTTAACAATTCAACTCTTCCAATAATCATAAATATAATCATAATAATTTTAGAGTAATAGTTTAGTTCAAGAAAATCAAAATTATTTAAATCGTACATAGATGAATTTACTGTATTCATTAATGTTAATATAGACAGTTTAAAAGATTCCTCGAAACTAGTATCAAGCATTGATAATAGCAATGTAATAATAAGTAATGAAAGTATAAATATTAATACTGAAAGAAAATATTTGTTTATATCTTTTTGCTCAATATTTGAGTCAATTAAATGAAATTTATTTGTATAAACGTTATTTGGTCTAGAATAAGATAGAATTTCATTTAA
>CACOED010000058.1 GCA_902626245.1 uncultured Pelagibacteraceae bacterium
CAAAAAAAGTATTAAATATTGCAATTATAGGTAAATATGTAAATTTAAAAGATGCTTATAAATCTTTAGACGAAGCATTAATACATGGAGGAATAAGTAATAACATTAAAATTAACTTAGTCAGAGTTGAATCTGATAAATTAAAGCCTAATCAAATTAATAAGTTTTTATCAAATATTTCTGGTATTTTAATACCAGGTGGATTTGGAATAAGAGGAACTGAAGGAAAGATTTCAGCAATAAGTTTTGCCAGAAAAAACAAAATTCCTTTTCTAGGTATTTGTTTTGGTATGCAAATGGCTATAATAGAATTTGCCAGAAATACTTTAAAAATTAAAAATGCAGGTTCCAGTGAACTTGATAAAAGATGTTATCCAGTAGTAGGGTTATTAAACGAATGGAACAAAAATGGAAAAGTAATTAAAGGAACAAACAAAAATCTAGGAGGTACAATGAGACTAGGATTATACGAAGCAAAATTAAGACATAATTCATTGATAAAAAAAATCTATAAATCAAAATCTATTTTTGAAAGACATAGACACAGATACGAAGTGAATAACAACTTAAAAAATAAATTTGAAAAAAAAGGAATGATTTTTTCTGGAATGTCTCCAGATAATAAATTGCCTGAGATTATTGAACTTATTGATCATCCATGGTTTATAGGAGTGCAGTTTCATCCTGAATTTAAATCTAGACCTTTAACACCACATCCTTTATTCTCATCGTTTATCAAAGCAGCAAAATTCTATAATGATAAATAAAGAAGTAAATTGTAACGGAATAAAGATATCAAATATCAATAAAATAACCTTAATATCAGGCCCTTGTCAGCTTGAATCAGAGCAGCATGCAATGGATATGGCGGGTAAAATTAAAGAAATTGCCTCAAAATTTGGCATAGGATTAATTTATAAAACATCTTTCGATAAAGCTAATAGAACAAGTTTAAAAGGTAAAAGAGGAGCTGGTTTAGATTTATCATTACCAGTTTTTGACAAAATAAGAAAAGAACTGAAAATTCCTGTATTAACAGATATTCATAATGTTGAGCAATGTTCTATTGTATCAGAGTATGTTGATGTAGTGCAAATACCTGCTTTTCTATGTCGCCAAACAGATTTGTTAATTGCAGCGGCTAAAACTAATAAAATTGTAAATGTTAAAAAAGGGCAATTTTTAGCACCATGGGATATGGTGAATGTAACAAAAAAAATTTCAGATTCTGGTAATGATAATATTCTTATAACAGAAAGAGGTGCTAGCTTTGGGTATAACACTTTAGTTTCTGATATGAGAGCAATACCCATAATGGCAAAAAATGGTTATCCAATAGTTTTTGATGGAACTCATTCTGTGCAGCAGCCAGGTGGTCTTGGTGAAAAAAGTGGTGGTCAAAGAGAGTTTGTTGAATATTTATCAAGAGCCGCGACTGCTGTAGGCATAGCTGCAATTTTTTTAGAAACTCATCAAGACCCAGACAACGCTCCCTCTGATGGACCTAATATGGTTCCTCTAAATAATTTAGAAAATCTAATTTCGCAAATAGTTGAAATTGATCAACTTGTTAAAAATAAATGAGTAAAATAACAAAAGTAATTGCAAGACAAGTTTATGATAGTAGAGGAAATCCTACTATTGAGGCGGAAGTTTTTGCTAATAATATGAAAGCAAGAGCAATTTGTCCGTCTGGCGCTTCAACAGGTTCACATGAAGCTTACGAAAAAAGAGATTTAAAAAATAAAAAATATTTAGGCAAAAGTGTTTTAAAACCTGTTGAGTTAGTAAATAAAATAATTTCAAAAAAATTAAAAAATCAAAATATACATGATCAAGAAAAAATTGATTTTATTTTAATTAAAACCGACGGAACAAAACAAAAAACAAAATTTGGAGCAAATTCATTGTTAGCAGTTTCGATGGCAGTTAAAAAATTATCTGCAAGAATTAGAAAAACTCCACTTTATAAAACATTTTTAATTAAAAAAAATTTTAAGTTACCCTACCCATTAATGAATGTTATTAATGGAGGCGCTCATGCAAATAATGGTCTTAGAATTCAAGAATTTATGATTAGACCAGATAAAGCTAAATCAATTAAAGAAGCTATAAGAATGTGTTTCTTAGTAATTAATAATTTAAAAAATATAATTAAACAAAGAGGTGAGTCCACATCTGTTGGAGATGAAGGAGGTTTTGCTCCTATGATAAATGAGAATGAGGATGCTTTAAAATTAATAGTTAAATCTATAGAAAAATCTGGTTTCAAAAATGGCAAAGATATATCAATATGTTTGGATGTAGCCGCTAACGAACTTTTTAAAAATAAAAAATATTCTATTCATTCTAAAAAATTTATAGACTCGAATAAAACAATTAATAAATACTTAAAATTAATTAAAAAATATAAAATTAAATCTATTGAAGACCCTTTTGCAGAAGATGATTGGATATCATGGAACAAATTTATGAAAAAAATCTCAAGTAAAACCCAAGTTGTTGGTGATGATTTATATGTAACAAATTTAGAGAGATTAAAGATTGGTTTTTTAAATAAATCTTCTAATTCAATACTAATTAAATTAAATCAAATAGGAACAGTTTCTGAGACTTTAGAAGTAATTAAGTTTGCTCAATTAATTGGTTTTAGCACAATAATATCTCACAGATCAGGTGAAAGCGAGGATACTTTTATTTCAGATTTAGCAGTGGGTACTAATTCTAACCAAATAAAAACCGGATCACTAGCCCGTTCTGAAAG
>CACOED010000059.1 GCA_902626245.1 uncultured Pelagibacteraceae bacterium
ATTATTTCTTTAATTGTTCCATCTGCTAAATCTAATTCATCTTTGTTAACTCCATTTTCTTTTATTTGTTTCGGTAATAAATATTTGTTTGCAATATTTATTTTTTCATCTTCGGTATAGCCGGGAATTCTAATTACTTCCATTCTATCTAATAATGGTGGTAAAATATTTAACGTGTTAGCTGTAGTAACAAACATTACATCAGAAAGATCATAATCGACCTCTAAATAATGATCATTAAAAGTAGTATTTTGCTCTGGGTCTAAAGCTTCAAGTAAAGCTGAGGATGGATCACCTCTGTAATCGTTTCCAACTTTATCTACTTCATCGAGTAGAATTAATGGATTTTTCGTTCCAGCTTTTTTCATCATTTGAATAATTTTTCCTGGTAACGATCCGATGTAGGTTCTTCTGTGACCTCTGATTTCAGCTTCGTCTCTAACACCACCTAATGACATTCTTACAAACTGTCTGTTTGTTGCTTTAGCGATAGATTTACCAAGAGATGTTTTTCCAACTCCTGGTGGTCCAACTAAACATAAAATTGGGCCTTTGATTTTTTCCATTCTTTTTTGAACAGCTAAGAATTCAATAATTCTTTCTTTTACTTTCTCCAATCCATAGTGATCTTCATCTAAAGTTTTTAATGCTTTGTTTAAGTCTATATCTACCTTATCTTTTTTATACCAAGGTAAATCTATCATCCAATCAAGGTAATTTCTTACTACAGTTGCTTCAGCCGACATTGGACTCATATTTTTTAACTTTTTAAGTTCTGACATACATTTTTTTTGAACTTCTTTTGGCATTTTTGCTTTTTGAATTGCTTTATTCAAATTTGAAGTTTCATCTTTTCCATCTTCAATTTCACCTAATTCTTTTTGAATGGCTTTTAGTTGTTCATTTAAGTAATATTCTCTTTGTGTTTTTTCCATTTGAGTTTTAACTCTTCCTCTAATTCTTTTCTCAACACCAATTATACTGGTTTCATTTTCCATTATTTTTATAACACCATTTAGTCTTTTTTTAACATCCACTGTTTCAAAAATTTGTTGTTTTTCTGATATTGTAGAATTCAAGTGAGAGGCTATATTATCAGAAATTTTTGCTGGGTCTTTTAACTCTTTAATATTTGATATTGTTTCAGATGATATTTTTTTATTTATTGATGTAAGTTTTTCCAATCTTCTTATGGCTGTAGTAGCCAGCGGCATTAGATCTTCACCTTGAGTAATTATATCGTTATTATATTCATATGAACATGTAATAAATTTTTCATCATCTTTAAAATCAATAATTTTTACTCTTTTTAAACCTTCTACCAATACCTTAACTGTTCCATCAGGTAATTTTAGAAGTTGAAGAATTGAACTTTCGCAGCCATACATAAATATGTCAGTTTTCTTTGGATCGTCTACTTCTGAGTTTTTTTGAGTAACCAAAATAATTTTCTTATTATTTTTCATTACTTCATTTAAAGCTGTTATAGATTTATCTCTTCCTACAAATAAGGGTATCACCATACTAGGAAAGACAACTATATCTCTCAGTGGTAAAAGTGGTGATGTATGTTTAACTTCCATTATGTAAATATGGATATTATATTCGATTTTGCAATAGTAAAATATGCCTTATTGACTTTTATTTATGCCGCAGATGTTTTTTCTGACTTAGTTTTTGCATCTTTTGAATGAATTATTAAAGGATCGCTTTGACCTTTAACTGTACCCGAATCCACAACAACCTCTTCTATATTATCTTGCCCTGGCAACTCAAACATTGTTTTTAAAAGAATATTTTCCAGAATTGATCTTAATCCTCTTGCTCCAGTCTTTTTTGAAATAGCTTTTTGAGCTATCTCTTTAACTGCATTGTCTTTGAAAGTAAGTTTAACCCCTTCTAGTTTAAACAACTCTTGGTATTGTTTTATTAATGAGTTTTTTGGTTCAACTAATATTTTGACTAAAGATTTTTCATCTAGATCTTCTAAAGTTGCTGTTATTGGTAGTCTTCCAATAAATTCTGGAATTAAACCATATTTTAATAAATCTTCTGGCTCGAGCCCCTTCATCCATTCACCAATTTTTTTATCTGCAAAACTTTTTACTTCTGCCCCAAATCCTATAGATGAACCTTTATTTCTTTGTGAGATGATTTTATCCAAACCTGCAAATGCTCCTCCACATAAAAATAATATATTTGTTGTATCAACTTGTAAAAATTCTTGTTGAGGATGTTTTCTTCCTCCTTGTGGTGGCACACTAGCTATAGTACCTTCCATTATTTTTAAAAGTGCTTGCTGAACTCCTTCTCCAGATACATCTCTTGTAATTGAAGGATTTTCTGATTTTCTACTAATTTTATCAACTTCATCTATATAGACAATTCCTCTTTGAGCTTTTTCAACATTATAATCTGCTGCCTGCAAAAGTTTTAAAATTATATTTTCAACATCTTCACCTACATAACCAGCTTCTGTTAAAGTAGTAGCATCAGCCATAGTAAAAGGTACATCTAGAATTCTTGCTAGTGTTTGTGCTAATAACGTTTTTCCACAACCAGTTGGGCCAAGTAATAAAATATTTGATTTTGCAAGTTCAACTGATTTGCTTGTTTTTTTTTCATAATTAAGTCTTTTGTAATGATTATGAACAGCCACAGATAAAACTTTTTTTGCATAGTTTTGCCCTATCACGTAGTCATCTAGAACTTTGCAAATTTCT
>CACOED010000060.1 GCA_902626245.1 uncultured Pelagibacteraceae bacterium
AGGTTATTTTTTCTCCAGTAACAATTTCATCCAAACAATAAAATTTTTTTGATTTATAATTATTTTTTAAATCAAAAATTTCGTCTATTAAGTTGTCATTAATTGGTATTAAATTACAACTATCTCTAAAATTTGATCTTAAACTAAATTCAGTAAATAACTTTGGATCAAATCCTAATCTAGGTTTGATTTTTATCTTCTTTAGTACATCAGATGGTCTAATTTTTGGAATTTCAAATATTTTAAAATTTTTTCCACACTCGATATTTGCTTGAAGTGTATATCTACCATCAACAAATAAAAAGTTTTCACTTTTTAATATTATTGCTAATCCTGCTGAGCCAGAAAAATTAGATACTAATTTTAATCTATTTGGAAAAGCATATTCAGAAAAAAATTCGTCATTTTTAGGAACTATATAGCCATCAATATTTTTACTACTAATTAATTTTTTCAATAAACCAATCATACAATCCTATCTTTTTAATTTTTTTTGATACCTTATCCATCCTGGACTTTTAATTTCACTTTCAAAATCTACATCTTGATTAAAATCAAAATCACTCTCTCCATTTTCCTCGAAGTAATTATTTTTTTTTATATTTTCATTTGGTAATTCATCAATAAATCTAGATGCCAAGCTATCAATCCAATCACCCTGATAAAATCTATTCATTGAAAAAGATATAATTGCCTGTTTTTTTGCCCTAGTGATTCCAACATAAGCCAATCTTCTCTCTTCTTCCAATCCTTTTTGACCTTTTTCTTCAATAGACTTTTGATGAGGAAATAGACCTTCTTCCCATCCTGGCAAAAATACAACATCAAATTCTAACCCTTTTGAAGCGTGCATAGTCATTAAATTTACTTTTTTATCATCCCAATCCTGATCTAGAGAAGTTGCTAAGGCAACATGTTCTAAAAAACTTTCTAAATTATCGTATTCTTTCATTGCGTTAATTAATTCTTTAATATTTTCTAACCTATTTTCATTCTCTAAGTCTTTTTTATCTTTAAGCATTTGGCTATAGCCAGATTCATCTAAAATAGTTTGTATTAATTTTATATGTCCTATTTTTTTATTTAATAAATCCTCTCTCCATTTTATTAATAAATTTAATAGTGTATTTAACCCCAATTTTGTTTTTGGTTTTATTTTATTTTCTTGAATCAGAGAAATTGCAGACTTTTCTAAAGATAAACCATTTAGCCTAGCATGTTCATTTATCTGTTTAATAGTAGTTTCTCCAATTGATCTCCTAGGAGTATTTATTATTCTTTCAAAAGAAAGATCATCTTTACTTTGAAAAACAATTCTAAGATAAGCAATACAGTCTTTAATTTCTGCACGTTCGTAAAATTTTGTTCCTCCAATGATTCTATATGGTATACCAATTTTCAAAAAACGTTCCTCAAATTCTCTTGTTTGGAATATTGCTCTTACTAAAATAGATATATTATTTAAAGAATATTTTTTTTTTAATTTTTCAATTTCGTCACTAACTCCTATGGCCTCATCTTTTCCATTTCTAAAAGAATTTAATGATACTAAATCTCCATTTTCTCCTTCAGTAAAAAGATTTTTACCAACTCTAGTTTCATTATTTGATATTAATTTAGATGCCACTGATAGTATATTTTGTGTTGATCTATAATTTCTCTCAAGCCTGACTATTTTTGTATTATTGTAAATTTTATCAAATTCTAAAAAGTTTTTTATCTCAGCACCTCTCCAACTATAAATTGATTGATCATCATCGCCTACGCAGCAAATGTTTTGATTATATTTTGCTAAAAATTTAAGCCATTTACTTTGAATTAAATTTGTGTCTTGATATTCGTCAACTAAAATATATTTAAAATTTTTAGAGTACATTTCAGCAATATCAGGATTTTTTTCAAAAATTTTTACTGAGTGTAATATTAAATCACTAAAATCACAGGCATTCAAATCTAGCAATTTAGATTGGTAAATTTTATATATATTTAAAAAACCTTTTTCTAATATCTCTTTTTTTTTTAATATAACATCTTCAGGATACCATCCTTTATTTTTCCATTGATCAATAACCGAAAGAATATATTTTGGAGATATTTTTTTTGTATCTATATTTTCTGCTTTTGAAATATTTTTAATTAGTTTAATTTGATCATCCTGATCAACTATTGTAAAGTTTGAATTCAAATAAACAGCCTTTGCATGTCTTCTTAAAAGTTTTGCACATACAGAATGAAATGTTCCCAGCCATGGAAGTCCAATTGCTCCTTTTTTTAAAATTATACTAATTCTATTTTGCATCTCTTTTGCAGCCTTGTTGGTAAATGTGACTGCAAGTATTTGATTTGGATATGCATTTTTCTTTTCAATAATATGTGCGATTCTTGAGATAAGTACTTTGGTTTTTCCTGAACCTGCCCCAGCTACTATCAAAAGAGGTCCTTCAAGAGATAAAACGGCCTCTTTTTGTTTTTCATTAAGATTATTTAAATATTCTAAATTTAACATTTTACTTCTTTTAGTGTAAATCCTACTTTCAGCAACTATGAAAAATTACTTATTAAAGTTCGAGAAATTAAATATTAAAGACTATATTTCAAGACTTAAAAAGAAGAATCCATTTGGAATAATTATATCATTAATTTTAGTAATTTTTTTAATATCTTTATATTTTACTATACCAACATTTTATAA
>CACOED010000061.1 GCA_902626245.1 uncultured Pelagibacteraceae bacterium
TTGTATGTTTTTTAACCCTTTTTCAAATCTAATTACTTGATTTCCTTTTTATTTATACTATAAGCGTCACACTCAACATAGAAAAGTTGTTTATTATTAGGCTTTATTAAGCCTAATTAGCTATTTTATTTGTAAAAATTTAAGAAGAGAAGTGTGGACGGTTAAGGTTACCAAAATTTGTCGTACACACTTCAACATTATATAAATTTTATTCTTAGAATTTATATAGAAGCTAGTGTGCGCCGTTTTTAAACTTGAGAGTTTGATCATGGCTCAGAACGTACGCTGGCGGCACGCCTAATACATGCAAGTCGAACGAAGTAGCAATACTTAGTGGCAGACGGGTGAGTAACATGTGGGTATCTTCCCTTTGGTGAGGAATAACACGAGGAAACTTGTGCTAATACCTCATAAGTCTTTACGGAGAAAGCTTTATGCGCCAATGGATGAGCCTGCACTTGATTAGTTTGTTGGTGGGGTAATGGCTTACCAAGACAATGATCAATAGCTGATTTGAGAGGATGATCAGCCACATTGGGACTGAGACACGGCCCAAACTCCTACGGGAGGCAGCAGTAGGGAATCTTGCACAATGGAGGAAACTCTGATGCAGCGATGCCGCGTGAGTGAAGAAGGCCTTTGGGTTGTAAAGCTCTTTCGTCGGGGAAGAAAATGACTGTACCCGAATAAGAAGGTCCGGCTAACTTCGTGCCAGCAGCCGCGGTAATACGAAGGGACCTAGCGTAGTTCGGAATTACTGGGCTTAAAGAGTTCGTAGGTGGTTAAAAAAGTTGGTGGTGAAAGCCCAGAGCTTAACTCTGGAACGGCCATCAAAACTTTTTAGCTAGAGTATGATAGAGGAAAGCAGAATTTCTAGTGTAGAGGTGAAATTCGTAGATATTAGAAAGAATACCAATTGCGAAGGCAGTTTTCTGGATCATTACTGACACTGAGGAACGAAAGCATGGGTAGCGAAGAGGATTAGATACCCTCGTAGTCCATGCCGTAAACGATGTGTGTTAGATGTTGGAAATTTATTTTCAGTATCGCAGCGAAAGCAATAAACACACCGCCTGGGGAGTACGACCGCAAGGTTAAAACTCAAATGAATTGACGGGGACCCGCACAAGTAGTGGAGCATGTGGTTTAATTCGAAGATACGCGCAGAACCTTACCAACACTTGACATGTTCGTCGCGACTCTGAGAGATTAGAGTTTTCGGTTCGGCCGGACGAAACACAGGTGCTGCATGGCTGTCGTCAGCTCGTGTCGTGAGATGTTGGGTTAAGTCCCGCAACGAGCGCAACCCTCACTTTTAGTTGCCATCATTAAGTTGGGCACTCTGAAAGAACTGCCAGTGATAAGCTGGAGGAAGGCGAGGATGACGTCAAGTCCTCATGGCCCTTACGTGTTGGGCTACACACGTGCTACAATGGCATTTACAATAGGATGCAAGATGGTGACATTAAGCAAATCCTAAAAAAATGCCTCAGTTCGGATTGTACTCTGCAACTCGAGTACATGAAGCTGGAATTACTAGTAATCGCGGATCAGCGCGCCGCGGTGAATACGTTCCCGGGTCTTGTACACACCGCCCGTCACACCATGGGAGTTGGTTCTACCTTAAGGCAAAGATTAAAACCTTTGACCACGGTATAGTCAGCGACTGGGGTGAAGTCGTAACAAGGTAGCCGTAGGGGAACCTGCGGCTGGATTACCTCCTTTCTAAGGATGATTAAGGATTTTTTCTTAATCTAAATATTTAACAGGTTAATGTTGACCGTCCTCATTTCTCTTCTTATTTTAAGTGTTTCTCTTTATCTGCATAAGGGCCGGTAGCTCAGTTGGTTAGAGCACACCCTTGATAAGGGTGGGGTCGAAAGTTCGAGTCTTTCTCGGCCCACCAATTCAAAGGGGGATTAGCTCAGCTGGGAGAGCGCCTGATTTGCATTCAGGAGGTCAGCGGTTCGATCCCGCTATCCTCCACCAGAAATACTTAGTTATTTAACTTGTGAATATTTTTTATATTATCAATATCTATATCCGATTGTTCGAATAGATGAACAATCATGAATGTTCTAATAAATGAACATTCCAACAAAATTTGATTCAACACAGAATTTTTTTCTGTGCATAAATCAAGCGTTTAAGGGCGTGTGGCGGATGCCTTGGCACTGAAAGCCGATGAAGGACGTGGTATACTGCGATAAGTTACGGGGAGCTGTATGCAAGTTTTGATCCGTAAATTTCCGAATGGGGAAACCCACCACTTTATGTGGTACTTTAAACTGAATTCATAGGTTTAAAGAGATAACCTGGAGAACTGAAACATCTAAGTAACCAGAGGAAAAGAAATCAATTGAGATTCCGTTAGTAGTGGCGAGCGAAACCGGAATAGGTCTGTAGATTTGTTAAAAAAATTTGAATAGTTTGGAAAAGCTAACCATAGAGGGTGATAGTCCCGTATGAGTAATGTTTGATAAATTTCTTGAGTAAAGCGGGACACGTGAAATCCTGCTCGAATATAGGGGGACCACCCTCTAAACCTAA
>CACOED010000062.1 GCA_902626245.1 uncultured Pelagibacteraceae bacterium
TATAGTAGCATAAATTTGATAAATTATTTTAATTTGATATAATGAGGACAGTCCTGATTTAGAAAATTATCTCTACTTGCTAGGACTATAAAAATAACGCTAAAGGAGGAATATGGTTAAATTCACCATAAAGCCAATAAAAGAATATTTTGTTTCAAAAGAAAAAGAAGGAAAAAAACTTTTATTCTTTGAAAAGATAGGTGACTCTAAGACAAGTAAGGAGGAACGATTAAAAAACCTCGTCCGTATTTTAGAGAAGCAAGGCTTTAAAATAAAAAAATAAATAGAATATGTGGGCATATTTTATTATGCCCACATACAATTCAATAACAGGAGGTCCTATGGGTTGATTATTGCAAGGATCTGCTCTTTAATAGTTTTATTTAATAATGAACAATATAATTAAGAAGAATGATTTAAATAAGATATTAAGTATTAAAATACTTGAGGAATGGCCTCTTACTACAAGATCTCATAATTCTCTAAAAGATAATGGAATAATTACAGTACAGGATCTAATTGAATGTAGCGAGAATCGATTATTAACATTTCGTAATTTTGGAAGAAAGGGAATTGAGGAAGTTAAAAATATTTTAGACAGTTTAGGTCTTAAATTAGGTATGAATTTAATTTATGATGATTGTTTAAAAGAAAAATTATCAGAAAATAAATCTAATAATTTTTCTGAAGATATAGTTCAAAAAAATATTCCAGACGAAATATTAACTATTGATATCATAAAGGAATGGCCTCTTTCTGAAAGATCTTTTAATGTTTTAAAAAGAGAAAATATTATATTTGTGGGGGATTTGCTCCAATACGAATTAAAAGAATTGTTAAAATTTAAAAATTTTGGCAAAAACTCTTTAAAAGAGATTAAGGAAAATTTATCCAAATTAGATTTGGATAAATATAATATTAATCTTAGTAATTGGGACGATATTAAACAAAACCATATATATAAAAAAAAAACTTCAGAAATTGTTAGAGAAAATATGATAAATAGTATTAATAGATCCAAAGCACAAAATTTAGGAAGAATAAAAAAATCTATATTTAAAGATTTTCAAAGCTTTAAGGAAGAATATTTAAAATTAGAAAAAATAAAAATTAATAAAAATTTAAGTTCTACAGAATTAGAAAAACTTATAATTGATGATATTGGAGAAATATTTTCAGTTATTAATGAGAAAATGAATACTCTTTTTAGAGGAAGATATGCATACTTAGAGGATTATAAAACTTTAGAAACCTTAGGAAAAAAATTTGGTGTAACTCGAGAAAGAATAAGACAAAATGAAAGAGACTTAAATAGATCTTTAAGCAAACTAGGTAAGATTGATAAAAATTCGTTAATAGAATATTTTAAAAAATATGAGTATATAAGTTTTCATAAACTATTCCCACAACTTGATAAAAATTTTACCGATACTGCAAAAGGAACAGCAGAGATTACAGGTGACAAACTTGTAATTTTTATGGAAAATTATTGTGGAGTTGAAAAGGAATACTTTAAAACTCCAGAAAGAGAACTATGGCACTTTGATAAAGAAAAATTAAGAGAAATATTTTTATTTGTATCTTCGGGCACAGATTATGAAAAATTTATTGAAATAATTAAAGAGAATTATGGATACAATGAATTTGTTGCGAAATCTGCAATAGAATTTATGGAAAAAAAAGAATTAATTAACATAAAAGATCAAAAAATTTTTCCCATAGACTTAAAAAAAAATTCAGAAGTAGTGAATATATTATTAAATTATCCAGATGGCTTACATTGGAAAAAAATTGCAGAAATTGGAAGTAATTCTTATTCAAGAAATAATTGGAGTACAAAAAGAATAATGGGTGATTTTTCTCTTAACATGACATCAAATTCTAAGATTTATTTATGTGAAAGAGGTACTTACAAGTTGTTACAATTTTGTCCTGAAATAAGTAATAGAGAAAAAATAATTGATTTCTTCATAAATTATCTAAAAAAAAATGACAAAACTCAGATGGCAATGGAAACTATCTATAAAGATTTAATTAAAGAAAGAGATTTTAATAACATTAATTTTTATGATGTAAGAGCTATTATTAAAATATTTGGTAAAGAAAGAGGTATTTTTCATAGCGGTAGATCTGGAACCAATACAGTTAGTTTAGATAAAAATATAAAATTTATTTCATTAAAAAGTAAAATTAAAGAAATCATTGATAGTTCTGCTGGAGAAATTAATAGAAATGATCTAATTGAAAAACTTCAAAAAACTGATGAAGACTTACCTTTAGAAACTCACCTAAAAGATTTAGTTGATGAAATGAAAATATTTAGAATCAGTCCTGGTACATATTTAAATTTAAATGATGCTATTAAACTCTGTGATAAAGATGAAGTTAAATTGGTTTTAGATAAAGAACTTAATAATTATGAATTTATTACAAATGGCTTTATCAGAGAAAAAATAAATAATGACCTAGGATTTAATTTATCTAATTTTTATTATGATACTCTTTCTAGAATATTAGCTAAAGAA
>CACOED010000063.1 GCA_902626245.1 uncultured Pelagibacteraceae bacterium
TAATTTTTTAAATATAATTTAAAATCATTTTCACTTTTAAAATTTAATGTTGAAATAAAATCTTGAAATATTTTATCAACATATTTATCGGTTTTTTCTAAATCATAGTATTTTGATAATTCATTCTTTTTTATTATCTCTTTTATTATTGAATCTCTGGCAATTTTTTTTAGTCGATTTTTTGGAACATTTTTAAGGCTAGTATTTAACGCAACTAAATAATCTTGTTCCTTTTCAATATCAATATTTGTTAAAATTTCATTACCAATTTTTAATTCAATAACTATTTTTTTTTCTGAAATCGAATTATTTGTTAATAATAAAAATATTAAAATTATAGAAAAAATTTTTGAAAAAAATATTTTTTTCATTACTTAATAGGTGGAGAATTGATCTTTCCAAAAGGAATTATTTTAATTGAAAACATTAAATTTTCTTCAGGCTTTAAATCTCCATCTGCATAATAATCTTTATTATATTCTAAAGCTGCTGTTAAACAATCATTTTGATATTCATAAATTATATTATAGTAATCAGTTAAATTTTTATCTAAGTTTTTAGATACACCGAAGCTTAATGATTTATTTTTATCAAAATTAAATTTTGTATTATTTGACAAATAACTATCTTCACTTAAATAATTATCTTCCTCTAAAAATTCGAAAGATGTTACAAAATTATTTATATTTATATTAGTTTTAATTAAATCATAATTTGATCTATTTAGGTTCTTATCTAAAGAAAATTTATAATCAAAATCAATAAATTTTGAAGGGACATAATTTAAATTTCCAATTATATCCGATCTTTTTTTTGAAATACCATGGATTGCTGGTAAATCTGGATTTTCATTTAATCTAATAATGCTAGCTAAAGATAAACTATAAAAACTTTCATTATTTTTATTGTTAGAAGTATATTCAAAACCAGTCGTTATAGATTCATCACCTTCTACTGCAGTGTCATCGATTCTATCTATGGTATAAATATTTTCATATGTAATTTTTTTATTTAAATTCGAATTATTCTTTGTTTCATTTGGACTATATCTTATGGATAATTTAGGAGATAAATAATTACTGTGAAATTTATTTTCTTTTTTTAAAGGAAGTTCATAGTCATATATAAATGTGGTTAATAATTTTTGATCTCCACCATTTTTAAAGTTTTTTGAGTTATTTGTATCTGAATTTAAATTTCTAATTAATAATTTATAATTTGTTTGCAAGCCATCTATTTTGGAACTAATTTTGGGGTATGATAAATATTTGATATCATTTACTAAAACATTTTCGTCAATGTTTGTCTCATACAACTTTTTGTATCCTCTGGAATTAAAATCTATTTCTCCATTTATTTCACTATCAGTGTATAATTTTTTTTCGTATTCAAAATTTGGAAAAATATATTCAAATCTATCAGATTTTTTTTTGTTCAAATCTTCATAAATTTCAAAACTAATATTAAATGAACTATTTTCATTCTCAGATCCGTAAGAAAAGTAAGAATTTAAAGATGATCGATCATTTATGATTGGAGAATTGATATCTTGTAATTTTAAATAATTATCATTATTAACTCTTTCTATGTGAAAATTTAAATTTTGATTTTGATTTATTGAAGAAATATCTGCAAAAAAATGATTTTTTGTACTATTATCGTCTGCAAATATACTGAAATCAAAAATCAAATCTGAATTTTTATTTGCCTGTCTATATTCAGTTTGTAATAAAAATTCATTATCAAAGAATAATCTAGGAGAAAAAGTTAAATCTTTTCTTTCTGAAATAACTTTGTAATATGGAATTTGCAATGAAGTTCCAGAATTATTTGAACTTTGAAAACTTGGCATTAAAAAACCAGACTGACGTTTTACCGTAGGATCAGGGTGAAAAAAATATGGAAAATATAAAACTGGTTTATCATAAATTTTGAGCCAAGCATTTTTATATTCAATTTTCCTTTCTTTTTTTTTATGTACAACTTCCTCAGCATAAATTGCCCAAGGAGGACATTTATCTTTATTTTGTTTGCATGTTGTGAAACTCCCCTTGTAAACTTTCGTTTGGTTATTTTCAGCAATAAGACTATTAGCCTTCAATCTTGGGTTATTCTCATTATTCCCGAATAAACTATCTTCAAAATCGATAGATACGTCAGAACCTAAAAATTTATTTTCTTTTAAGTTAATTACCGCAAAACTTAAATAGTATTCATTATTCAAATTATCAAATAATGATAAATCTTTTGCTTTAAGGATATTTTTTTCTATGTTGAATTCGAATTTATCGAAGAAAAATTTATTATTATTATGATCTATTATATTTGATTTATTTTGAGATTGAATTATTGACAAGTTTCTCTCATAAATTAAATCTAAACTTTCAATAAAATATTTATCTTGAATTTTTGAATTAGTTTTACCTTTAGAAACAATTTTC
>CACOED010000064.1 GCA_902626245.1 uncultured Pelagibacteraceae bacterium
ACAGCTCGAAAAGGCTTTCGAAAAAAATGAGCCAATTTTAGGAAAAATAGTCTCACGAATTAAAGGCGGAGTTTGCGTAGAACATATAGATACAGGCTCCTTAATGTTCTGCCCCGGCTCTCAGATATCGGACAAACCTTTAAAAGACATTTCTCATTTAATGAATGAGCCTCAAAAATTTGCACTTATAAAGCTCGATCGTGTAAGGGGCAACGCGTGCGTTTCCAGAAGACAAATAATTTCATCAAATAGAAAAGAAGATAAAGCTAAAATAATTGATAAATATAAAGTTGGGATGATTATAAAAAATGCAGTCGTAAAGGGATATAGTTCCTTCGGCTGTTTTTTTGGAGTCAATGATGGTGAATTGGATGTTTTGGTTCACTTGCAAGAAATTAGCTATAGTAGAATAAATCATCCAGATGAGATATTTAATATCGGGGAAAAGCATGATTTGCTTGTCATAACTGTAGACAAAGAAAAATTACAAGTTGGTTGCTCGATTAAACAACTTTCTCCTGACCCATTCGAACATATTTCAAACTACGAGATAGGAAAAGAATATAAAGTAAAAATCGTTAAGCTCACAGATTATGGTGCGTTTGCGGAAATTGAGTCTGGACTATCAACATTACTTCATAATTCAGAGATCAGTTGGACAAAAAAGAATGCTAGTGCAAAAAAAATATTTACAGTGGGACAGGAAATCTCTTGTGTTATAACAGAGGTGGATAAAGAGAAGCGCCGTGTCGCAATCTCACATCGCCTTACTAAAAAGAATCCATATGAATTGATGGAACAAAAATATCCAGTTGGCGAAATAATTAGTGGTAAAATTTCAAGTATAAATGAATATGCGATTTATGTTAATATTGAAGAGTTAGATATCGATGTTTTTTTACATTCCAACGATATTTCGTGGTCAGGAAATCCAGAAGAAGAATTAAAAAAATTTAAAAGAGGTCAAGAAATTAAAGCAAAAGTTTTGGAAATTAAAAAAGAGGATCAAAAAGTAAGAGTTGGAATCAAACAAACTCTTAAGGATCCATTTGATTATTTTAAAACAGGAAAAAAAATCAATGATGTGGTAACTGTAAAAGTCATATCATCAGATACAAAGGGATTGCTTGTAAAACCTGAAGGATCAGATTTAGAATTAATAATTAAAAAATCTCAGATAGCAATAAACTCAGCTGATGCTAGGCCTTCTAGATTTGTCGGTGGGGAACGAATTGATGCGGCTATCCAAGATTTAAATTTAGAGCGTAGGAAAGTTTCACTCAGCATAAAACTCCTTGAAGAACTTCAAAATAAAGAGGCTGTATCTAAGTTTTCATCACCTTTGTCGGGAAAGAACCTGCCTTTCACATCGCTTTCTGATAGACTGAAGAAAAATAAAGATAACAATGAAGAATAGAATAACTTGGCAGTAGTTAAATCAAAATTACTAAATAATTTATCAAATAATTGGCCAAATTTTTTAAAAAAAGACTTATCTAAACTTATAGAAATAATCCTTTCTCAAATAGAAAAATCTCTAGAAAGAAATGAAAGAGTTGAGTTAAGAGATGTATTTACTTTAGAAAGCAGAACCCAAAAAGCCAGAACAGCTAGAAACCCAAAAACAAATGAAAAAGTAAAGGTCCCAGAAAAGAAAACAGTCCATTTTAAAATGTCTAAAAAATGGTTTAAGGATTTAAATAATGGATAACAAATTATTTGTCGCTTGCGATACTACAAATATATCAAAAATTAAAAAAATTATTAATAATACTAAAACTTCTAAATTAAAAGTTGGATATAAATTTGGATTACAATTTTTGAACTCTAAAAAAGGAAGAAGTTTTGTTAGTAAGCTTAAAAATAAAATAATTTTTGCCGATTTAAAACTTCATGATATTCCAAATACATGTGCTTCAACGGTTAAAGCAATAAAAGATATAAAAGTTAATTATTTAACAATTCATATAAGTTCAGGTCTAGAGGCGCTTAGAGCTGCTAAAAAAGTATCAGGTAAAATTAAATTAATTGGTGTTACAATACTTACCTCTTTAGATAATAAAGCTTTAAAAGAAATAGGTTTTGATAAGGATGTAAAAAAAATAGTTATTAACCAAGCTAAAGTAGCAAAAAAAGCAAAACTAGACGCTATTGTCTGCAGTGCACAAGAGGTTGAATTGGTAAAAAAAGTATTTAAAAAAGAAATAATTACACCAGGCATTAGATTTAATTCTAAATCAAATGATCAAAAAAGAATTTTAACTCCTAAACAAGCCTATAAAAATGGAAGTGAT
>CACOED010000065.1 GCA_902626245.1 uncultured Pelagibacteraceae bacterium
AAATATTAATTTTTTAGACCAAAAAATAAGTCTAAATGAATCAAGTATAAAATTAAAAAAAATAGGAAAAATAAATTTTTCAGACCCTTTTATTTATGAAAAAAATCAAAAAATAATTATTAATTCTAAAATCAAATTTAATGTTGCTGATCAAGATGAACTATATAGGAAATTTCTTATTCCAAGACAAAACAGAATAGATTTAAATAAAGTTTATTTTGAAGTGGAATATAATATAGATGATGGAAATTATTTTTTATCTAATATAAATCTAGATAAAAGCGAAAATACTCAAAAAATTTTTTATGAGGTTAAAAATATTCAACAACTAAACAGCATCATTTCAAAAGAATTTAAAAAAATTAACTTGGACTAACCATCTTTCTTGGATCAACTATTTTATCATATTCTTTTTCACTAATTAGTCCTGACTTTAGGGCTTCATCTTTCAACTTTGTTTTATTTTTTAAGGCTTTTTTTGCAATTTTAGCTGCATTGTCATATCCAACATAGGGGGCAAGTGCTGTTACCAACATTAATGAATTATCTAATAACTCCTTAATTCTTTTCTTATCAGCTTTTAAACCAGAAACACAATATTTTGCGAAACTTTTAGATGAGTCGGACATTATATGAATCGACTGTAAAATATTATGTATAATTAATGGTTTAAAAACATTTAATTCAAAATGACCATGTGACCCTGCCATTGTAATACCATTGTGATTTCCTATTACCTTAACACAAACCATTGTTACGGCTTCACACTGAGTTGGATTTACTTTACCAGGCATTATAGATGACCCTGGCTCATTTTCAGGCAATATAAGTTCTCCATATCCAGCACGAGGGCCTGATCCTAAGAATCTTATATCATTTGCAATTTTCATTAAACAAACAGCGGTTGTATTCATTGTACCAGAAAAATTTACTATAGCATCATGAGCTGCTAGTGAGGCAAATTTATTTGGAGAAGGTTTAAAAGGAAGTTTAGTAATTTTTTTTATTTCAGACACTATTTTTTTATCAAAACCTTTTCTAGTATTAAGACCAGTTCCTACTGCAGTGCCTCCTTGTGCTAAAAAATATATTTCTTCTAGAGCCTTTTTTATTCTTTCAATACATTTTGTTAATTGAAAATGGTAACCAGAAAATTCTTGGCCTAAAGTTAAAGGAGTTGCATCTTGCAAATGAGTTCTACCAATTTTTACAATTTTTCTGAATTCTTTTGATTTTTTTTTTAATTGCAAATTCAGTAAATTAAGACTTGGAAGCAAATTTTCTTTTGCCCTTATTGCTATTGCCATATGCATGGCAGTGGGGAAAACATCATTAGTTGATTGAGATTTATTTACATGGTCATTTGGATGAACTGGTTTTTTTGATCCTTTTTTTCCACCTAAAATTTCTATAGCTCTATTAGCGATAACTTCGTTAACATTCATGTTTGTCTGAGTTCCAGAGCCTGTTTGCCATACTTTTAAAGGAAAATTATTAATTAATTTTCCTGAAATAACTTCATTTGCTGCCTTAATAATTGTTTTACTTATTTTTTTATCAAGATCACCATTTTTTGCATTTACTATTGCTGCTGCCTTTTTAATTATCGCAATTGATTTTATTACAATTGGCCTAACTAAAAAATCTCCTATATCAAAATATTTACTCGATCTCTGAGTAGAAGCACCCCAATACTTATCCACAGGTACATTAATTTCACCAATACTGTCATATTCTTTTCTATTTTTCATAATTTAGATTTTGAAAGTAGTGCTATATTTCTTATACATTAAGTTAAGCAAGAATCAAATAGGAGCAATATGACAAATTTTGAAAAAGTTGGTATCTTTATGAAAACTTTTGGACAAGAAGTTAAAACAAAAGCTGAACTTAGTAATAATAAAATAAATGAGCTTAGAATAAGCTTAATTAGCGAGGAACTAGAAGAATTAAAAAAAGCTATTAAAGATAATGATATTTTAGAAGTGGCAGATGCATTAACTGATATTTTATATGTAGCTTATGGCGCCGGTCATGCATTTGGGATAAATCTAGATAAATGTTTTAATGAAGTTCAAGAGTCTAATATGAGTAAATTAGGACCTAATGGAAAACCAATTTATCATACATCTGGAAAAGTTATGAAAGGTCCAAACTATTTTAAGCCAAATTTAAATAAGTTTTTATAACTTAAAATTATTTGATCCAACTTGGTTTAATTATTTTTATTTTTGCATTTCCACAATTAAATTCATTTTTTTCATTAAA
>CACOED010000066.1 GCA_902626245.1 uncultured Pelagibacteraceae bacterium
ACAATATTTCCTTTTAGCAACATTTACTGGATTAATTGGTTTAGTTCTTTCTTGGTTAATGCGTTTACAACTAGGTTTTCCAGGGTTAGCTCCATTTATGACTGCTGAACATTATTATCAATTCGTAACTATGCATGGAATGATAATGGTAGTTTATTTTTTAACCGCTCTCTTTCTTGGTGGATTTGGAAATTATTTAATACCATTAATGGTTGGTGCTAGAGACATGGTTTTTCCATATTTAAACATGGTAAGTTTTTGGAGTTTTTTTGTTGCAGTAGCAGTTTTATTAGCTAGTTTTTTTGTGCCAGGTGGACCGACAGGATCGGGCTGGACGCTTTATCCACCTCAGGCAATTTTAGAAGGAACTCCCGGTTCAGGATGGGGAATAATGCTTATGTGTATATCCCTAATTTTATTTGTAGCAGGATTTACAATGGGTGGTCTAAATTATCTAATCACTGTGCTTCAAGCTAGAACACGAGGAATGACTTTGATGAGAATGCCTCTAACAGTATGGGGAATTTTTACAGCTACAGTTTTAGCTATGTTAGCTTTTCCAGCATTATTAGTAGGTGCATTAATGATGAGTTTAGATAATGTGCTTGGAACTAGCTTTTTTATGCCAACTATTTTAAAAGCAGGTGAAGTTTTAGAATATGGAGGTGGAAGCCCTATTCTTTTTCAACATTTGTTTTGGTTTTTTGGTCACCCTGAAGTTTATATAGTTGCACTACCTGCATTTGGAATAATTTCAGATTTAATTTCTGTTCATGCTAGAAAAAATATATTTGGATATAGAATGATGGTTTGGGCTATAGTTGGTATAGGTGCACTAAGTTTCTTTGTATGGGCTCATCACATGTATGTCAGTGGAATGAATCCTTGGTTTGGTTTCTTTTTTGCGACAACTACACTTATAATAGCCGTCCCTACAGCGATGAAAGTTTATAACTGGATTTTAACACTCTGGAGAGGAAATATTAGACTAAATGTTGTTATGTTATGGTGTTTAGGTTTTATTGTTACATTTGTAAATGGAGGGATTACAGGAATTTTCCTTGGAAATGTTAGTGTTGATGTTCCATTGTCAGATACTTATTTTGTTATTGCTCACTTCCATATGGTCATGGGTATTGCTCCACTTATGGTAATTATGGGAGCAGTTTATCATTGGTTTCCTTTAGTAGCAGGAAGATTTTTAGATGAAAAATTGGGTAAATGGCACTTTTGGTTAACTTTCTTAGGTGCTTATTCAATTTATTTCCCTATGCACTACTTAGGATTTATTGGAGTACCAAGAAGATATTTTGAAATGTATGATAGTCCATATGTAACATCAGCTGTTGGAATGAATGAGTTTATTAGTTTAGCTGCATTTATAGTTGGTGCCGCACAATTTATATTAGTATACAATATAATAAAAACTTTAAAAACAGGGAAACCTGCAGGACATAATCCTTGGCAAGCTTGTTCATTAGAATGGTTAACTCCATCAGTTCCACCTGAACATGGTAATTGGGGTGATAGACTTCCAACGGTTCATAGATGGGCTTATGACTTCAGCGTTCCAGGTGCCAAAGAAGATTTTATAACTCAAACTACACCACCAAGCGAGGTGGCACATACGAAAGTAGAAAAAACATAAAGATTTAATTATGTCTGACCCTAAAATAGAAGGCTTTGAATTAAAACCTGGCTTTAGCGGTATGGCAAAGGACACTGGTTCTGATCAAACCATGTTCAAAGGTGTTCATTGGGGAAAGGCAATGATGTGGATCTTTTTACTAAGTGATACATTTATATTTAGCTGCTTTTTAATTTCATATATGAAAGGTAGAGGATCTACTTTAATTGATTGGCCAAACCCAAGTGAAGTTTTTGGATTACATGTATTCGGTGTTGAAGTCCCGTTGTTACTTATAGCTATAATGACATTTGTTTTAATCACGAGCAGTGGAACTATGGCTCTTGCAGTAAAATATGGATACGAAAAAAATAGAAAGATGTGTGGTTGGCTGATATTAGCCACTGCTATTGGAGGACTTATTTTTGTTGGCATGCAAGCTTTTGAATGGTCTAAGTTAATTCACGAAGGTGTAAGACCTTGGGAAAACCCTTTTGGCGCCCCACAATTTGGATCTTTTTTCTTCATGATAACTGGATTTCATGGCACTCACGTTTCAATAGGAGTAATTTTCTTATTTATATATGCCTA
>CACOED010000067.1 GCA_902626245.1 uncultured Pelagibacteraceae bacterium
ATAGACTTAATGCCTCCTTCTCCCATTATAGTCTCAACCATTATTGCTGCAGTATTCTTCTTTATTTTATTTCTAATATTTGGAAATCTTGGCTTAAATTTTCTAAATACAATATGATCAAATCCTGGAACTTTGGGTCCAAAGCCCTCAGTCATTTTTTTTGATCCGCTGGCAAAAATTGCTGCAATCGTTCTTCCATGAAATGAATTTTTTATACATAAAATTCTATTTTTATTTGGTTTGCCTATAGAATAAAAATATCTTCTTGCAATTTTTATTGCAGCTTCAGTTGCCTCAGTTCCTGAGTTCTGAAAAATAATGTTGTCTGCAAAAGTTTTCTGTGTAAGTCTTTTTGCAAGTTTTTCACCTTCTGGAATTAAAAATGCATTTGATACATGCCAAACTTTCTTCGCTTGTTTATTCATAGCTTTAATTAAATATGGATTAGAATGACCTAAGGAATTGACCGCTATACCCTGCACAAAATCAAGATATTTTTTTCCATTAGTAGAATAGAGAAAACTTCCCTTCCCTCCTTTAAAAGCAATTTTTCTTCTATTATAATTTTTGGCTAAAGCACTCATTTTGATTAATTAAGTTTTAATTTTATAACCTTTTTTATAAAGTTGAAATGCAATAAGCCACGATATTATTGAAATTACTCCTAAATAAATTAAACCAAAGCTAAATGAACCATCCATTTCATTTATAAAGGAGTATCTAAATCCATCAATCATATGAAAAAAAGGATTATAATTACTAAGTGTATTTAAAAAATTAGGTAATCTTTCTACTGAATAAAATGTTCCTGATAAAAAAGATAATGGTACAATAATAAAATTTGTAGCGGTTGCCATATGATCAAACTTTTCTGCCCATAGACCAGCTATAAAGCCTATTGCACCCATTATAAAAGAACTTAAGAATAAATACACAAAGAATATTAAGTAGTTTCTAACCTCTATTTCTATCATCAAAGAAAATATAAATATTGAGATAATTGCAATCATTAACGCTCTAGTTACTGATGCAAATATTATTGCGAAAGTTACCTCTCCTGCAGACAAAGGCGCTCCTATCAAATCAACAATATTTCCCATTATTTTTCCCATTAATAACGATGAAGAAGAATGAGAAAAAGCTTGTTGAATAACTTGCATTGCAATTAGACCTGGTGCAAGAAATTCTATGAATGGAACACCTAATACATTCGCTCGGTCCTCGCCTAATGCTAAAGAAATTACAGCTAAAAATAATATTGAAGTTATGATTGGTCCAACAATGGTTTGTCCAAAAACTGACAAAAATCTTAATGTCTCTTTTAAATATAGAGTATAAGCACCAATCCAATTAACGCCAAATCTTCTCTCTCCAAACTTATATTTATTTTCTAATTCAATCATTAGTAGTTCATATAATTCATTAAATTTGTTAATAAATTAAAAAAAAAACTTGTATTGATAAGTTTTATATGAGTAACTATATATTGTTGAAATAGTTTTAAATTCAACTATATGTAGTAAAAAAGAACTTTATATTAATAAATTATGTCTTCATGGGACGAAAATAAAATAAAAATCCTTCGCGAGAACTGGGGTAGTATATCTGCAGCTGCTCTCGCCGAAAAGATTGGAGGAGTATCACGCAATGCTGTAATTGGGAAAGCCCACAGACTTAATTTATCTGCAAAAATTGTAAAAAGATCAAAAATAAAATCCATAAATAACTCACAATATAAAGGAAAAAATTTAAATAAAAAAAGTAGAAAGTTTAAATTTACATCTTTACTTTTAGATAAAAACTTTGAACCAGCAAAAAATTTAAGTTTAGAGGAATTAAATGAAAATACATGTAAGTACATGGAGGGTCACCCCTCCGATTCAGATTCTTCATTTTGTGGCAGAAAAACAATAGACAAGTTCTCGTACTGCCCGCTTCATTTAATTGTTGTATTTCAGCAAAAATCTAAACAAGAGGATCTGAGTGAAGATGAAGAAGTTCCTGAGTTTATTGAAAAAAAAATAAAATCAGCTTAAAATTTTTTTATAAACCTATTTAGAATACTGACCACCTTCTTTCCACATATAGGAGTATTTTAATATTTCACTATCAAATTTAAGTTTTGCTTCAAGACCTATATCTATATTTGACTTAAATTTTCCAGAAAGAACATTATCATATTTT
>CACOED010000068.1 GCA_902626245.1 uncultured Pelagibacteraceae bacterium
ATTTTTTTATTCTTCATGAGGGTCCTTTGGGTGTTTTTAATTCGGAACTTGTTGAAAAAGATTATGACGATATTCAAGAGAAGTCTTACTCTATAAATGCTGAAAAAGGATGGCTTGGAATTACTGATAAATATTGGATTACTAGCATTATACCTCAGGAAAATAGAAAATTTAGAGCTGATTTTGACTACAAAAATAAATTTAGAACTAATTTTATTGAATCAAGCGCGACTGAAATTGGAGCAAATGAAACTAAGTCTAATGAAATAAAAATTTTATTAGCAGCAAAAGAAGTAAGAATTATTGATGAATATGCAGAAAAATTGAATATTGAAAAGTTAGATTTAGTTATTGATTGGGGCTATCTATACTTTTTAACAAAACCAATGTGGTTTGCACTTGATTATTTTTTTAATTTATTAGGAAATTATGGCTTAGCTATAATAGCTGTAACAGTCTGTATTAGAATAGTTTTGTTCCCTTTAGCTCAAATGAGTTTTCGCAGCATGAGTCGTATGAAATTGTTGCAACCCGAAATGACTAGACTAAAAGAACTTCACAAAGAAGATAAGGTAAAACTCCAACAGGAAATGATGGCTTTATACAAAAGAGAAAAAGTAAATCCTATGAGTGGGTGCCTTCCGATCCTACCGATGATCTTTATATTTTTTTCATTGTATAAAGTTTTGTTTGTAACTCTAGATGGTAGGCACGAGCCCTTTTTTCTGTGGATAAAAGATTTAAGCGAGAGAGACCCAACTTCAATATTTAATTTATTTGGATTGATTCCTTGGGACCCACCTACCTTTTTGCTAATTGGTGCATGGCCAATACTAATGGGTATCAGCATGTATATTCAACAAATGTTGAATCCACAAATGCCTGACCCAGTGCAGCGTAAGCTATTCCAGTTTTTTCCCCTGGTGCTTACTATAATTTTAGCACCTTTTCCAAGTGGCTTGGTGATCTATTGGACCGTAAACAATGTATTACAAATGGGTCAACAATATCTTGTTATGAGAAAGACCAAGATTAAAACAGTTTAAATTAATGAACATAGAGAAAATTATACCAAAAGATGGCCCTTCCATCTACGAAGTGGAAAAATATATAAAAAAATATTCCAACGAAATAATTGTAATTAAATGTGGTGGTTCAGTATTACTAGATGAAAATTTATTTAATCAATTTATAGAAGATATTTCAGTAATATATAAGTTAGGGTTATCAGTAATAGTTATTCATGGTGGTGGGAAAAATATAAAAAAAAAACTTGATCAATTAAATATAGAAACAAAGTTTATTGATGGTTTGAGAGTTACAGATGAAAAAACTATTAAAGTTGTAGAGGAGGCGCTTTTAGAATTAAATTCTGAAATTATAAGTAATTTAATAAATCTTCATACTAATGTGCAGTCGGTAACACCAAAAAATCAAAATATAATCAAAATTATTCCTGAAAAAAAAGAACTTGGTTTTGTTGGTGTGCCAAAAGAAATAAATAAACGGATACTTTTAAATATAGTTGGAGAGAAAAAAATTCCAGTTTTAGTTCCAATGGGAATTGGAGAAGATGAAAAAATTTATAATATAAATGCAGATGTAGCAGCTGGAGTAATTGCAAAAGAGTTAAACTCAAGAAGATTATTGCTAATGACTGATGTTGAGGGTGTGCTTGATAAAGATAAAAAGCTAATACCAGAGATTAATTCTTCTATTACAAAAAAAATGCTTAAAGATGGGGATATTTCTGGTGGCATGATCCCAAAGATAAATACTTGCCTGGATGCTGTAAATAATGGAGTTACAGGCGTTGTAATTGTTGATGGAAGAAAACCACATTCAATATTATTTGAGTTATTTTCAGATAAAGGCTCAGGAACTTTAATTAGAAAATGAAAGACCTTAAAAAAGTAAAATATCTAATTCTTGATATGGATGGATGTGTATATCATCCTAAATATTTAAAAACTTTATTTAGCCAGGTATCAGCTAGGATGACAGAATTTATAGCTCTCAAGCTAAGAATTGATAAGGTTAAAGCAAAAGAGATTCAAGCAGAGTATTTTTATAAGCATGATACTTCATTAAATGGACTTCTGATTAACCACCCAGATAAAATTG
>CACOED010000069.1 GCA_902626245.1 uncultured Pelagibacteraceae bacterium
CAGTTACTCTCGAAGGGTATTTGGCAGTTATAGACTCGAGAAATGGTAATATTTTAAGAATGACAAGTATTGGAAAGCAAATAAAAAAATTTAAAAAAAAAAATATTAAACCTGTTGGATTTATTCTTAATGAAGATAAAATATTTCTAAGTTTAAATAATGGAAGATTGGTTATATTAAAATTGATAATGAAAAAATTTCTAGGCCGTATGTTTTAAATAATCATATGTATATAGTTAGAGATAATGCAATTTTAAAACTTAATTGATATGTTTTTAAGAATACTTTCAAAATTAGGAAGGAAAAAAACGGTTTTAGATCGTGGACCTTCACATCCAAAATTTAAAGAAGCAAAACCATGGCTAAATAGATATTATGTTTTATTTAGACATCGGCCAAAATGGTTTCCATTTAATATCATAATTCATGAAATGCTCGATGATGACCATGGAGATGGTGTTCACAATCATTTATGTCCATATATGACTATAATTATTAAGGGAGGATATTGGGAAACAACCAAAACAGGCAAACATTGGAGACCACCAGGTTATATTGGTTTTAGGTCTGCAAACAATTTTCATAGGGTTGATTTAAAACCAGGTACAAAGCCAGTTACAATCTTTATCCCAGGTCCATTCGGTTTAAGAAAAGGCCCTAGATCACAATATGGTATTGATTTTAAAACTAAAATTAAATGAAGGGATTATAGCCCCACTGAAGTATTGCCTGTCTTTGTCTTCTTCTACACCCTAGATCATTTTTTTCACAATTTTTTTTTATAGCCTTTACGTGTCTTGTAAAATTTTTCCATCTTTTAATTTGAATTTCATCTATTTTAGGAATTCTTCTACCATTTGAATATCTACAATACCATTGAAACCATCCCAAGGGATCTTCTTTGAATATCCATCCCTTATCTTTCCATTCTTTTCGAGATAATCCTGCTTTAACTCTAAACCTATTTATTTTTACATCAAACTTCTCACTTAGTTTGGCTTTTTTAAACCAAGATTTAGGAAACTCTTTAATTTTATCACCAAAATAAGCTCCTCCAAATACGCCAAGTTCTAACATTTCTTTAGGAGTTAATTCTGGTTTAAAAATTTCATAAAAGTCATTATTTTTTTTTGTCATTATTAAATTTGATCTATTCCTTCAGAAAGTAACTTATTGTAAAGATTTTCATCAGCGTTTCCTTCACAACCAATTAACAAAATACTTGAATTCATATTTATATCTAATTTCTTTTTTACATCATCATCATTGCAACTTGCTATTAAACTTATTATTCCTGGAGCAGAGCATTCACCCCCAACAATTTTTTCATCTGCAAATTTACTTTTTGCAAGCATAGCAATAGTTTTAGCAATTTGATTATCTTCAATACTCATGCAAAGATCTACAGAATTTTTCAGTATTTTCCACGGAACTAATGATACTTCTCCACAAGACATTCCTCCCATTATGCTTTCTTTTTTTATATCTATTTTTTTAATTGATCCATTTTCAATACTTTGTAAAACACAATCAGCACTTTCTGGTTCAACTATAATAATTTTCGGAATTCTTTTAAAATAGTTTGCAATTCCAGCTACTGAGCCAGCTGCCATACCACCAACCCCTGCTTGAAGGAATACGTGAGTTATATATTGATCAGTTTGTGTTGAAATTTCTTTTATCATTACAGAGTAACCTGCCATAGTTAGTTTTGGCACCAATTCATAATCTTCCCATGCAACATCTTGAACAATTTGCCATCCATTTTTCCTTGATTGATCTAAGCATTCATTTAAAGAGGCTTCATAGTTTCCTTTCACTCTTATTACATCAGCTCCTAATTTTTTCATTTCGTTCGCCCTATACTCACTTACATACTCACTTATAAATATTTTACATTTCAAACCCAATCTTTGCGATCCCCATGCGACTGATCTACCATGATTTCCTGCAGTTGCTGTCGCAATCGTTATATTTTTTTTTCCATTTGAAATTTTTTCTACCGCATATGCTCCACCTAGCGCTTTAAAAGATTTAAGCCCGAATCTTTTTGACTCATCTTTATAAAATATATTATTTAAATTAAGTTCTTTTGATAATTTATTTAAAGAAATT
>CACOED010000070.1 GCA_902626245.1 uncultured Pelagibacteraceae bacterium
GATTGCATCTTATCAGAATAGAATTTTCAGGTATTAAAAAGCTAGATTTATTAAATAAAAATATTAATACCAATACATTTAATGCAGTTTTAACTTTATTGATTATTTTTGCTATTATAAAATCAATTCCTCCATTCCTTAGTTGGTTTTTTATTGATGCAACAATATCTGGGGATACAAAAGAAGCTTGTACAGGAACTGGTGCGTGTTGGACTTATATAAAGATTTGGCTAAATAGATTTGTATACGGAATGTATCCAAATGAACTTCAATGGAGAATAAATTTGTCATTTATTGCTTTAATTGGTTTAGCTTTTGTAGGCTTAATTCCCTCTGAAAAAATCAAGAAATTTCTAACTTTATATTATGTTGTTATCTATCCAATTATAGCTTTTGTCCTAATTTACTATTTAATTTCAGGAGGCGCGTTTGGACTTGAATGGGTTGAAACAGGTGCTTGGGGAGGTCTATCTTTAACTTTTATAGTTTCGTTTTTCTGTTTAATTTTCTGCTTTCCAGTGGGCATGTTCTTAGCTCTTGGAAGAAGATCTGAATTACCAACAGTTAGATATATTTCAGTAGGATTTATAGAATTTTGGAGAGGAGTGCCTTTAATAACAGTTCTTTTCATGTCATCAGTTATGTTCCCAATGTTTTTGCCAGAAGATTTTTTTATGGATAAACTAGTTAGGGTAATTATAGCAATTTCATTATTTGAAGCTGCTTATGTTGCAGAAGTTATTAGGGGTGGTTTACAAGCATTACCTCGTGGCCAATACGATGCAGCAAAGTCTCTAGGTATGGGATATTGGAAAATGCATATTTTTGTAATTTTACCACAAGCATTAAAATTAGTTATTCCGGGTATAGCAAATACCTTTTTAGCTTTAGTGAAAGATACACCATTAATATTCGTCGTAGGTTTGCTAGAAATTGTTGGCATGTTAAATTTGGCAAAAACTAATCCTAAATGGCTTGGATATGCAATGGAAGGCTATGTTTTTGCCGCTATAATTTTCTGGATTATTTGTTATGCAATGAGTAAATATAGTTACAATTTAGAAATAAAATATAAAACTGATAGATAAATATGTCTGATACAATAATTAAAATTGAAAGTATGAATAAGTGGTTTGGTGATTTTCAAGTTTTAAAAGACATAAATCTTGAAGTAGAAAAAAATAAAAAAATTGTTGTTTGTGGACCGTCTGGATCCGGTAAATCAACATTAATAAGATGCATAAATAGACTAGAAGAACATCAAAAAGGAACTATTATCGTAGATGGTACAGAATTAACTGAAAATACAAAAAATATAGAAGCAATAAGAGCAGAAGTTGGGATGGTATTTCAACAATTTAATTTATTTCCCCATTTATCCATTCTAGATAATTGTACATTGGCTCCAGTGTGGGTTAAAAAAATGCCTAAAAAAAATGCTGAAGAGTTAGCTATGAAACAATTAGAGCAAGTTCAAATTGCTGACCAAGCAAAAAAATTTCCAGGTCAATTATCTGGTGGTCAACAGCAAAGATGTGCAATAGCAAGAGCTTTATGTATGGAGCCAAAAATTATGTTATTCGACGAACCGACATCAGCTCTAGATCCAGAGATGATTAAAGAAGTTTTAGATGCAATGGTTAACTTAGCAAAAGCAGGAATGACAATGATAGTAGTAACTCATGAAATGGGTTTTGCTAAAGAAGTAGCAGATGAAGTTATATTTATGGATGAGGGGATGATAGTTGAAAAAGCTGAAACCAAAGAGTTTTTTGCAAATCCAAAAAGTGATCGAACTAAACTATTTTTAAGTCAAATATTATAACCGATATTAATTTACTTATATAAAATAGATATATAATTAGACATTTATTGGCTTGACATAGATTTCAAATATCCAATTTTTTGATAAAATAAATAAATTTTACTATTGAAGTACACTTAAAAAGTATGTTGAATTGATCTTATAAAAAATATTTAAGAGGGGTCTTAATGGAAGAAAATTTCAATAAACACTTGGGTAATAAGTTAAAGTTAAGAAGATTAGCTTTAGGTTTAACACAA